>CALBCY010000038.1 GCA_937927195.1 uncultured Chitinophagales bacterium | reverse complement strand
CTCAATGTAAAACGATTTGGTAATTTTTACTTTACAAATTGATTTAAATTGAATTTTATAATCGAACTCAGGTTAGTAGCTATTAAAAATGATAAACAGGCAATTCATTCAACAAATTACTACCTATGGCATAGGTGGTTTTGCAGCAAAAGCCTGATAGATTGTGAACAGGCAGTACTAGTTTTAGCGACGGAAGTTGGTTGGGTTAGGAAAGCCAAAATGTAAAATTAAGCTTAGATTTAGGTGCCGTAACATCAGTTAACAATGTTGTAATTGGTTCTTTGGAAGATACTGGCAGTTATTTTAATGGATTGATTTTTGGGGCCTTGGTTGGAGGCCGTTGGCTGTTAGACTTATCGGATGATGGAGAAGATTTCTTACTGGCGAGCTATCGAAGGAGCAGTTGGAATTGCATTTCCTGTTCTTAGGAATAATCTCCTCTTTTAGTTGACTTTTTAAAACCGGGCAACTTTAAAATCATCATCTTCATTGTTTCTGCTAAATTGTGTCGGATCGCTGAATAAGGACTTAACTGGGGATTGGGAGTTTTTCCCTCCCCTAGCCTGTGGATGTGAATTTCGTACCACTTGATGTCCAAAAATCCTGTGCTGTCCAGCATTTTGACTCCGGTCTTTGGACTTGGAATTTCGAGTTGGTGTAGACTGCCTTCAAAAATGCGATTGGGGAAATCTGGATAAAGTGCAAATGGGCGAGCAATTCCAATTATGTCCAATTCTCCTTCGGCTATGGCTCTTTCCATTGTAGCCATCGTTCTGAATCCGCCAGTCAACATCAATGGTGTTTTTAATAATTTGCGTACTTTTTTTATATAATCCAAAAAGTAGGCTTCTCTATCTTGAGTACTTTTCTTTTGACTGGCACCAATCATTGCCGGGCTTTCATAAGAACCACCGCTGACTTCAATTAAGTCCATTCCTTCTGCTCCTAACAAGGTCACTACTTCCATCGACTCCTCTTCCGTAAAGCCACCACGCTGAAAATCTGCAGAGTTTATTTTGATCCCAATGGGATAATCATCCCCAACTTTTTTACGAATGTTTCTATATATTTCAAGAACAAACCTTGATCGATTTTTCAGACTTCCACCCCATTGATCTTTTCGATGATTGACGAGTGGAGATAAAAATTGGCTTACCAAATAACCATGTGCTCCGTGGATCTGGACACCATTGAAACCCGCTTCTTTTAAAATGAGAGCTGTGTTGCCGAAGCGTTCTATGATGTCTAAAATTTCCGCTTCTGTCAATGCTCTTGGCTCTTTAAACATTGCAGACATCCCCTTTAAATTTGTTTTAACAGCCGAGGGGGCCACCACTTCCCGATTGATAAATCCAATGGCTTGTCGACCTGGGTGATTGAGTTGCGGCCAAAGGTGGGTACCAGTTCCTTTGACAATGCTGGCCCATTGTTGCAACATTTCAAAATTGGTTTTATCCTCCACAATAACATTTCCAGGCTCACCAATGGCCTTGCTGTCGACCATGATGTTCCCTGTAATCAATAAACCAGAACCGCCATCCACCCAACGTTGGTAGGCATGGATCAATTCTTTGGTCGGACCATGATGTTTGGGAGACATGTTTTCACTCATTGCTGATTTAGCAATCCGATTTTGGAGCTGTACCCCGCATGGAAGATCGAAAGGTGTATTTAAATATTTAACATTCATTTGCAACTATGTTTTCCCAGCGAATCAGGTTTTTTTTAGTGAAATACATTTTAACTCTAACCAACATACGACTTTATTTGGGTCTATGATCAATGGTGATAATGGTTTGTCTATCTATCATAGTTTTTTATTATTTCTTTATTCGATTATTTAGCATTTCAACTAAGTAGTTTGCTTCAGCATCGTCTAAAGCTAATCCAAACGAATATGTTTTTAAACCGCAGTCAAATTTAACCTTCCCTGGCCCAAGTCCATACATTGCCCACCTATTCATACCAAACCAAGATTCATTTATTTCATTAAATCGAAAATTTTTCACTTCGTTTTGGCTTAGTTCCTTTTTAGTGCCTATTCCGAATATTGTTTTTGAGAAATCAATCTGTGAATTTGAAATGCCGATTTGTTCTTTTCCAAAGTATCCCCATAAAAGTAAACCAAGAATAAACAATCCTCCTAGGGTCCATGCAATTAACCAAGAGGTCTCAAAGCCATCTATGCCGAAAGTTGAATCACCCTCTAGTATTCCCAGTCTTTGAATTTTTGATTTAAACACAAAATACCAAGGTCCAAGCCAGGCTGTTCCAAAAAGTAATACAAACCAATTCTTTTTGGAAGGAATTTTAATTTTGAAATTATTTCCCGACTGCTCAATTTGGGCTTTGCCCTTGTTCAAATTCATTTATATAATCGTTTCGTTTTGTCTAGCACTTAAAGTGAATATATTATGACAATTTCAATTAAATCATTTTTTATGAATTTACCACTTATTACATTTAAATTCCAATGGTGCAAACTCGAATTCCATCCAAATAAATTCAATTCAATAAGGATATGGTGAGCTAATAGTTGAACAGCTAGAACCAAAGCTTCGTTTGTATTGTAAATATTGAGCAGTCTATCGGCATCTTATTTGGTAAAACCTACTTTCAGATTCTCTGATGCAGGATTCGGATAAATTTTCAATTCTGTTTCTGATTCTACTATAGGTTCCGATATTCAATTGTACGGAGGCCCATTTTTTTCATAAATATTTTTCCCGAGTACTAGCCAAATCATTGCTTTCCCTAGTTGTTATCGCCAAAGGACCTGGTAAAATTTATGAGACGAAGCAAAACTGCTTAATTTAAGTGCACAATAAAGCAACCATGATTTTGGTCATAAGACCAAAATATATCTATTATGAGTTTACTTGAATTCTAATACGCCTAGAAACCTATTGGTCGATTTCTATTTCATTAAGTTTTAGCCCAGTTTTTTCTATCAAAAAACTGAATACTGCATTGTCATTTTTAACAGGGAATCGAAGATCATCATTTGTTCGCCATTCGAAGTTGTCATTGAAAACAATTGCATAATGAGCTTGCTCGACGATATTACCATTGGGAGCTACTGTCTTTTGGTATTGAATAATCTTGGTAATTGAATCATAATCGTATTCTACCATTTTTAAGAAGGATAACTGATTTATCTCAATTGTACCTTCCTTGAATTTTACAAAGGAGTTCAGATGTAGGCATACCAAAATCGAACTAGTCAGAACCAATAATATTCCCAGGTATTTAAGAAGTCCCGAAGCATAAGAACCATGTATTCGATTGTAATAAAACCAATATTTAGATTTATTGGACTTAAAAATCCATTTTGAAATTTTGAACATTGCAAGAACCACACAACCCAATGTTGACATAACTGCCATACCAAACCAAGAAACCTTATTCGTCTTTATAAGATGAATAATAGCTTTGTCATTTGCAAAAGACCAAGTAGACAAAGAGTTAAAAAAAATAGCCAGGCCAATTGCGATTGTTGGTAAAAGAATAAAAAAAAGCAGCAATAAAAGTAAATGTTTTCGGCCAAACTCATCTCGTAATTCCTCCGTAGTAATTGAGTAATCGTCCTTGTCAAATTTAAAAGAGAACAGCTCTTTTAAGACAAATAAAGTCAACAGTATTATGATTCCTATTTGTATCATTTTTTATCGAATAATGTATTTAAAATTCCAGATTAACATTGAAGCGATCATACAAGCTAAAGTCATCACTAAAGGACCTGGTAAAATTTATGAGACGAAGCAAAACTGCTCAATTTAAGTGGCACATTGAATCAACCATGATTTTGGTCATAAGACCAAAATATAGCTAGAGTATTAATATTATGACAATGACAATAAGATCATTTTTGTGAATTTACCACTTATTCCATTTAAATTCCAATGGTCCAAACTCGAATTCCATCCAAATAAATTCAATTCCAGATTAACACAGAACAGATTTTATTTAAACCGCTCTTTGAACTTGGCCTGATTTTCATTTGCTCTTTGCCTTTGTTCAGCGGGAGATTCAACACTTATGCTTTTCAAGCTAAGCAATATTTCATGTAAATACCAGTCGCTTCTTTTTCGCTCTTCTATTCGCTCAACAAATGATTGAGCATCTTTTGTTGATAATAAAATGTTTGGTATTTCATCCACTATCTCCTGAACATTAATCTTTTTTGCTAAGTCAATGAATTCTCTGATTTCTGTTTCCGTTTGTTCTTTATAGAGCGGATTGTTTCTAAAACATTGCAAGATTCTGGAATTCTTATAAAGCTCGCTTTCATCCAATGTTTCTTGAACCAATAAACAAGACTCATAATCTATTGAAACGAGCGCTTTGTCTAGCTGCATCAAGTTTAAATTTCCCGGGCTTCTATCGATGTTTAACATTAGCAAATCAAACAAAAATATTTGGTTCAATTCATTTTGCCATTTATTTTGATCAAGTCCAATCAAATCAGATTCTTTGAGCTCGATCGAATTCTCCCAATAATCAAAACCGATATTCAGACCTAGACTTTTATTTATCAATTCTCGAACTTCGATGTAAATGTCTTCGGTTTTAAGTTTATTTGTGAGCTCGATCCATTTAGGGATTTGAGTTGTGATTCCTAATTGACTCCCAACTTTGCAACCAATCCATTCGTTGATCAATCCATATCTGCCGCTCATTCCAGCCTGTAATTTAACAAAGAATCTCTTCCCGTTTTTGTTGATAACAACTGGAAAAGAATTGCCTCTGTCAATATATGATTCTACTATCATCAATTTTTATACACCAGTGGTTTTTAATCCTGTATTTTCAATTTTACAATCTCAATTTTATAACAAAGGATTAATGATACATTAAACTCAGAAAAGACTTTCAATAAGTTTAAAAACGAAATGTGCATGTACCGGGTAACTGATAAGTCAGCAACTTTTATCGCTGCAACTATTTAGTTGTGGTACATGCACATTATTAAAATCAGTTGGAAACTTATTACAAGTCTACAAAATGGATCTTATTTTATCTATTTTAATTAAGCTTCTACCGCTTCAAAAGCTTGTTGTAAGTCCGCCTTTAAATCATCAATGTGTTCGATGCCAATGCAAAGTCGAATCAAATCATTGGTAACTCCTGCATTTTTTTGTTCTTCTTCCGTCATTTGACGATGAGTGGTACTTGCTGGATGACAAGCCAGTGATTTTGCATCACCAATGTTTACCAATCTTTTGAATAGTCCAAGTGCATCGTAGAATTTCACAGCATTCTCATAACCTCCTTTGATTCCAAAAGTCAAGAGAGAGGAAGGTTTTCCGTCACAATATTTTTGTGCCAATGCATTGTATTTACTAGAACTTAAACCTGCATATTCTACCCATTCCACATTTTCATTGGCTTCTAAGAATTTGGCAACTGCTATTGCATTCTCGCAATGACGTTCCATACGAAGCGGAAGCGTTTCTAGACCTTGCAGTATTTGGAAAGCTGCTAAAGCCGATAAACAAGAGCCTGTATTTCTTAAAGCTACTGTTCGAGCTCTTGCAATGTAAGCTGCTGGTCCCATTGCTTCAGTATATATTACACCGTGGTAACTAGGCTCAGGTGTTGAAAATTGCGGGAATCTATCGGCATGTTTGGCCCAATCAAAATTACCACTGTCAACAATGACCCCTCCAATTGTTGTTCCGTGTCCGCCAACATATTTAGTAAGAGAATGAACGACAATATCGACACCATAGTCAATTGGTCTTATTACAGCTGGCGAAGCAACTGTATTGTCACAAACAACTGGAACGCCATGGGCATGAGCTGCTTTCACAATGGCTTCTAAATCACAAATGTTTCCAGCTGGATTGCCTATACTTTCACAATAAACACCTTTGGTTTTATCATCAATCAAAGCCGCTAAATCTTCCGCACTGTCACTTTTAGCAAAACGGACTTCTATTCCTAACTGAGGCAACATGTGCGCAAACAAAGTATAAGTTCCTCCATATAATTGAGGGGTGGAAACAATGTTGTCCCCTACACTAGCCAAATTGATTATGGCATAATTGATCGCAGCACTTCCTGCACTTACACCTAAACCTGCTATTCCACCCTCTAAGGCTGCCATTCTTTTCTCCAATACATCCACCGTAGGATTCATTATTCGGCTATAAATATTGCCGGGAACTGCTAGATTAAATAAATCAGCACCATGTTGTGCATTGTCAAATTCGTAAGCCACCGTTTGATAAATTGGTACCGCGACAGATTTAGTTGTTGGTTCAGATTCATATCCAGCATGAATTGCTAAAGTTTCTTTTTTCATTATAAAATTTTTTATTATATAGTAATTTTTAACCTGATGGCTTTTCTAATATGATCGTGTTCAATTAGAAAAGCATCGTGTCCGTAAATAGATTTTATTTCAAAGTAATCTGAATTTGGAATGTGTTTCGATAAGAATTGTTGTTCGTTTACCGGGATCAGTAAGTCTGATTCGAAACCAATAACAACTGTATTCGCATTAATTTGGGCCAATGCATACTCGATGCTTTTTCGCCCTCTACCAATATTGTGTGTGTCAAGTGTTTTCAAGAGCGTATAATAACATTGCGCATTAAAGCGATCAATAAATTTATCTCCCTGATAATTTATGTAGCCACTAGATCTAAAGTTGGATACTATATTGGAGTCTATTTCACCTTGCCGAACATTAAAAGAACGCTGCGTTCTGTAATATGGCAAAGCAACTGCCCGGCAGGCCTTTAATCCTTTTAATCCAGCTTCTTCAATTTTAAGAGGCAGGGTCTCGTCTGAAAGCAAAACCAATCGTTGCCCTTCATGTATGGCAATGGCCCACGGTGATTCTCTTGAAGAGCAGCACAACAAAACAAGATTTTCAATTTTATCTCTCCATAAATAAGCTATTTCTTGAGCGATATTTCCCCCGCATGATCCGCCAATCAGCAGTTTAATTTTCTTTATTTTGAAATGTTCTAATAATTTTAGATGGAGTTTTGCTGTATCCCTAATTGTGAAAAAGGGGAAGTCCAAACCATATTTCTCGTTTGTGGCTGGATCTATTTGCAATGCAGAACTTGTTCCATAAGGCGAACCTAAGTTATTGGCACAAATAATGAAATATTTATCCCAATCAAAAACATCTCCTTTACCAAAAAGCCCATGCCACCAATCATCCGCATCAGAGTTAGCGGTTAAGGCGTGGCAAATGAATATGACGTTGTCTTTATTTTCATTTAACTTTCCATAGGTATTGTAGGCAATAACCGGCTTTTCAATTTGGCCTCCTTGTTCCAGGATAAATGGCTGTTCTAAAGTATGGTAAGAATAAGTATATCTTTCTTTATTCAATGGCTAGTTGGGATAAAATTTATAATATTTTACGAATCTAAAAGTTCTATTTTTTTTTAAAAATTTAAAGCAATTTACCAAAATTATAGCTAATAAGGCCTGAATAAATGAAGTTTCTTGAAATTACGGTTCGAATAGGCGAAAACACTGTAAAATATATGTTTTCTGAATTAATCTAGTAGCTAATCGAAAACTATTTTGGGATTCAAGGAATTGCCAAAATAAAAGGCAACCGAGCCTTGATCTTAAATACTGTAGCGTCTTTTGTGCTTTTTTGTGAAATATATTTAATCCCGATCATAATACATGAACCTTTTGGCTACAATGAAGATAATTTTATTATTCAAATCCATTGGCTGTAAAGCTTCAGAATTCCAGTTTAGCTTATAGGATCATTGGACAATGTTTTCAATAGTTTTATGATAAAAATATAAAACAAGTGCAAAAATACTCATCCCTATAAATCCTGTAGGTATAGCAAGAGTGGGATTGGAAGGGAAAATTTCACCAAAGCATACTACAAGAAAAGAAAGCGATTGGATAGGAATAGCTATCAAACTTATTAGAATGGCAAAATATTTAGGTTTGCCATATTTCACTAAAATTGAAACTATTATTGGAGCAACATGTATTTCAGCAAGTGCAAACAAGAAAACAGATGATGTATACAAAAAGGCGTGTTGAGGCTTGGGAAGATCTGGTAGAAAATACAAAATCCCAAATGAGCATGCCGCAAAAACAAAACCCAATATTAACTTAAAAAACTGACTGGTATAAACATAAGTCCAAAACACAAAAGCCAGCAAGCTTAATATCATAAGGAAATAGGAACTCAAAGACTTAAAGAAACTCTTAGAAATGAATAAATTTGACATTTCACAAAACTTCTCTTCCAATTCAAAAATCCGAATTTTTGAAAATCCAAACAGCGCCCAAAAAATCCCAATAGAAACAAAAGCAATTAAGATATTAACAATCCTCCTATTGAAACTTAGTTTAGTAGCACAAGGCAATTTTGAAGTTTCATTTTGAGAAAACAGAATTGGAATCAAAGAAAGCAAGGCCCATATACCTGCCAACAGAAAGCCCATTCTCCAACCATAAGTTTCGCCAACCATCCCAATGACTATGATCCCTAAAAAAGCTCCAATGTTTATTCCAAAATAAAGCAATGCCATTCCAGAATCCAAAAGTTTTATTTTATTCAAATACAGCTTGGCAAAATTTGCAGAAAGGTTGGGATAGTATAACCCTTCTCCTATTAACAATAGACCCAAACCAAAGTATACTCCACTGGTTGAAGGGATGAAAAAACAAAATGCTCCTAGGGCTTGAATAAGCAGGCCTAAAATTATTGACCTTCTATTACCAATCAACAAGTCTCCTATAATTGCACCTGCAATTTTAAAAACAAACAGTCCTACACAAAACCATCCAAAAACGGAAAGGGCATCGGCTTTTTCCATTTTCAAGCTTTCGCTAGTCATGTAAATCAATGCTATCGCTCGGATTCCATAATAGGAAGCTCGATCCAAAAACATGGAGGCCGCATAATAAAAAGTTTCTCTGGTATGAGTTTCGGTAAAATTCTTATTCATAGGTTTGTTTAGAATCTTTTGCAACAAGTAGCAAGTAAACAAAAATAGCAAGCCGTCAATTTAGAGTTGACTTTACTATACATCCTCCCTATAAATACTTAGCCATTTCAAATCAACTTTTATGATCTATTGAATGTCCGTAATTCCGAGAATAAATTTGATGAATACTATCTTTCCAACCATTTCAATAAAAACAATCAATTGTTTTTATTGTGGCTTCAGTACTTTCTTCTAAAACAAAGATTGACTAAAAAAGATTCCAATTTTACAATCCAAAATTGAGTGCTACCTATTTTGACAGATCAAAAATAGATTCATTTTGGTCTCATCAAAGAATAGTTATGAATTGTCTAGTGCGTAAAATCCATGAAAAACATTTCAGTTTGACTATTCATTCTCTAATCTATGGATTGCTTTTTCAGCATTGATGTTTTCAGGATTCAGTTTCAATGATATTTTATAATTCATAATGGCCGCCTTCACATTTCCTGCTGCTGCTTGAGCTTCTCCAAGGCTATCATATACATTAAATGATTTGGGAAAATTTTCCAAATTAAGTAAGAAAAAACTCAGTGCTTTCTGCTGTTCTTCTTCATTTCTGCTGTTCAAGAATCTATAAGCAATTCTATTAACTAATTCTTCTGGTGGTGAAAAATTGAAGGAAAGGCGATTAGAAATGTTTTTAAAATATTGAACCAAATCATCGGAGGTCGTGGCATCGCGATGTGAAAAATTGTAGCCTTTAAATAGGTGGGAAAGCCCATTGTAAAATGCTGGCAATGGCACTGAGGCATGATTTTTATCTTCAAAATATTCATGTTTTGCATAAAATTCGTTCTTGCATTTCGCATTTATAGATTCGTATAAACGAATGTGTCGATCCCTATTTCTTATATTCCTTTTGCCCCAATTTGCAGTTGCCAAGTAAAAGTACCTTTCAAATGTTTTTTCACCAATCTTTTCAACCTTTTCGTCCATGGTTTTTTCATCCCAACTTCCAAAGCTGGGATCGATGGCTATAAAAGAATTAAAGATGGTGCTTTCTTTCATGTAGGCATGAGTTGCAAGAAGCCCACCCAAAGAATGGCCAACCAAAATTCGATAAGGAATCGTTCTGTATTCTTTATCCAACTTAGCAATCAACTCCTTTTCAAGAAAATGTAAAAAATTATCTCCACCTCCAAAATCATTTTCTCTTTTTGTAATGATTTTATCTGGTGTAAAATCCCTTTCACGGTTGACATTCATTACTGCCACTACAATCATTTCTGGAATTTCTCTGTTTCCATTATTGCCATTGCTCATAAATTGGACAGCACCTGCGGCTGATTTAAAATGTAGGTGGCCGTCCAATAATATCAACAGTGGATATTTCTTGTATGATTTAGTTTTGTCATTGTAAGAATCTGGAAGGCTGATCCAATACGCTCTCTTTTCTGATAACAGTTCTGATTCAATGGAGTATTTATTTCCAATTACAATTTCCCCATTGGATTGAGCATTGCTTATTTCAATGCCTATAAAAAGACTAAGTAAAATGAAAAGAATGGTTTGATTCATTTCTTATTGTTTTGTTTTCGCTACTGGGCATTTTCTCAAATCAAAAATGCTAAAATGATAAGGTTGCAATGTTTACTCTTATTTCATCTGGCGACAAAATATAATTTTCTCAAACCTCAACAGTTTTATAATCTCCAGAAAAAAAACGACACGTTGGTGTCCTTGAAAGTGCCATCTTTTTATTTATGGTTCAGAAACATCCAAAAGCGTTTCAATTTCCCTTTGCTTATATATTCATAAATATAATCTCTTTCTGCATTAATTCTTTGATCCAAGTCGGAAAATTTATCTTTATTTTTGTTAACCATTGCGTTTATTTTTTCATTGTCCTTTCGCAGATTTTTAAAATAAGAATAACCTCTATGGTAATCACGGTAGGCACTATCTATCAGTTCTTTTAATCTTCCGTCTTTTAGATTTACTTTCCGCATCATTTCGTATTTATAATTATTAAAAAAATTGAATTGATGTACCCCTTTGTTAATATACAAAATTGCCAAATTATATTGATTTAGGGTCGATTCTTCTCCTAGTAAAGCATTCCCTTCTTCGAAAGAAATCATCCTTTTTGTGGAACTTTCTAATTGTGCCAATTCATTTAAACTTTCGAAATGAGCAATTGAATCGGCAAACATAAAGTTACCGTCCTTTTCCAATTTGTTAAAATCTCCAATGACAAATTCCGTTGGACTTACTGGATTCTCAAGAAATTGCCAAATTGGATCAAAAGGCATGTGATCCCTAATAAATTTCTTTGGCTCGGTCATAAAACATTTGTTTCTAAATCGATGAAAGTATTCTCCATCAATGGCATAACCAGCCGCCCAAGTAACATCAACAAAGTAGTAATTAGAATCAATCTTTACACCATTCCACGCATGACCAACAGCCATATCAGCTGTTGTATAACCTACAATCAAATAACTGGTCAGGCCTATTGATTTACTCATCAAATCGAACATGCGGGCATAATGCGAACAAACTCCCCTCCTATTCTTTAAAGCAACCTCAACCAATTCTTCTGAACTTGTAAAGTCTTGACCGCTTAAGCCAATGTCATATTCTATGTTGTGTGCTATCCAAATATATAGGGCTCGGAATTTATCTTTCTCGCTTGAAAGATTTCTTGTAAGGAATTTGGCTATTTCGTCATAGCTCTGGAGAGAATCAGGAATGGACTTTGAATTTTCATCAACTTCGACAAATTCTCTTTTAGCTCCATTCCTAGGCTGCACACCATCAACTCGGTCATAATAATCCAACATTATATCGTCAGCTGTCCTTGTCTTAGAATCTTGTCCATTAACAAAAACAGATAAACAGATAAATCCAAAAATCAATGTTATTATTTTCACCACAGTATTTTTATAAGACACATTACTAATTTAAGAAAAATAAATTCATTGAAGACAATGTTCCTTTTAATCAATCAAGGTTCTAATTTTTTACAAAATTTTTAATGAAATTCACGACATCCGGAAGACCTGATATTTAATTAAACAATGCCCCTTTTGGTCATAAGACCAAAAGTAAGCGTCATAAGACCAAAAGTAAACGTCATAAGACCAAAAGCAAGCGTCATTAGACCAAAAGAATGCTATTTCAAAATGGTATTTTTTGATTGAAGATGCTTTCACATCGCTGCTTTGGAATATTGAATTCCGCAAATCAAATTCCCTTCTGTGTCAAGAAACTTGGCTACCCAACCAACATTTGGTATCAGAGTTTTAGGCATTAAAACTTGCCCGCCATTGTTTTTGACCTTTTCAATAATATCGTCAATGTTTTCAACTCCAATTGAACATTCCAAGCCTATTATTTTTTCAGGAACCGGTGAATACTTTCTTGATTGCATGGCTCCAATCAGTTCCCCGTTTTCTGATTTGTCAGATTTTATTTGTAAAAAATCATCTTGGCCATAAGAATTGAAACCCCAGTCAAAAACTCCATCGTAGAAATTTTTAGCTCTCTCAATGTCGTCTATGTGAATGGCAAAATGTGTCAGTTTGTTTTTCATTTCATTTCAGTTTTAAGTATTATTTTTTAAGGCTTTCTTCAATGTATAAAATGAACACTATTCTCTGAAAAAAAATTCCCCAAGAACCAAGCCTAAAAAAAGAATTCCACACGCTCAGTATGGTTCAAAATGCTTCAAAGTAGGAAGATGAAATACATTGGGATTGAAGCAAAGTAAATTCCACCAAAATCCCAACTTAGTCAGTCCAAATTCTAGACTTTACTATCTGCAATGAGTTTCAGCAAAAATGTTTCTCTTTCTATAGACATGCCTTGTTTATCGCTTGTCGCCATTGTCTTTATGTTGTGTTCGATGGCATCATAAATATTGACCCATTTGGCTTTCATGCCATTTTTTATTTCATAAGATTCCATATTTGAAAGCCCAAGTTCTTTGTTGATGTCACAGGTATAGCAATAGGAAATCATGTGCTGGATATCAAAATCAGGCTTATACCATGGCCGGTATTCTTCATAAGCACCGAATGGCCTGATGTTTTTAATGTCCTTGGCTCCCGTTTCTTCGCTAAGTTCTCGCATCATCCCTTGAATTTTATCTTCTTCCAAATCTAAGCCTCCACCAGGAAGGCTGTAATCTTCATATCGTTCCGTATAAAGCAATAAAATATTATTGCCCATTGTGGCGATGCCTCGAGTAGCAAGCCTTGTAAAAATGGATTTATTTTCTAAGGTTTCAATATCAGGATGGTAATGGGTTTTTATTATTTCCATTTAGAAAGTTCTTGTTTTATTGTAAAGATAAGTGATAAATTTTACGATATCAATGGGCAAAATTCATCGCGAAAATGGCTTGTCTAGTTGGGCTAAGCAAAAAAATCACCTCTTTAAGATAATGCTATTTCTTTCGATTTCTTAAATTGTAAAGTTAAAATAAATCGGTTTATTAGGAAACATACATTAGTGGAAACGATGGTGTCCATTAAAGGAGGAAAATTTCACTAAAAACACAGAAAAACACCTCTTGAAGCAGTGGAATTAGTGGCTAAATACCCCTCTATTTATTGTGTTGTTATTGCTTATAGCAGCGTTTCCTTTCAGGCCTGCAGTTTATCAATTCTTTTCGCAAACCCATATCTTTCTCGCAAATTTTCTCTTCCCTCTTTTACTTACACTACAATAATCTGAAATTCCGAATCCTGCCTCGCTGATTAAATTTGTTATATCCGAGGTCGACACAATAACAAGTGTTTCAGTGATTTCACCTGTAGACTCAATAATGTGTAAAACATCCTTCTCAGATGCACGGCTTAATAAATTGTAAGGGAGATCAATGATGGCAGCATCATACCTTTTCCGAATGTCTTTTATATCAGAACTATAAATATTTGCAGTATAGTTGAAATGCAAAAGATTTTTTCTTGCATCCACACATACCTTCCAGTTAATGTCGCAACCTTCAATATCATTTCCTGCAAAGCAGGCCTCCAACATTATGGTTCCAACTCCACAACAGGCATCGATGAGCGTCTTGTCTCTGTTTCCTTTTGAGGCTATATTGACAAGAGCTTTGGCAATGTTTATATTTATAGAGTTGCTGTAAGAGCATGGCTTTTGTTTATGCTTATACCAAGCGAATTTGTTTTTGATTAAAACACCAAAATACCAGATGCCTTTGAAAAAGCACAAAGCATAATTTATGGTCGGATCATAATAGTCTGGATTGCCTTCAATGCTGTAACCTACATCCTTTAACTTATCAAGCCGCTCAGCATATTCTGTTTTGTCTCCATCAAAAACCAGGTATTCAACTTTGAATCCTTCAACACATATACATTCCTCTTTTATTTCATCAATCAGTACATTGTAATCTTTAGAAAATGAAATAATGTCAATCCTATTTTTAATGAATGCACTGCTTGAAGGTTCTATTTTTATCTCGGAAAGAAGGCGTCTGTTTTTTTCCTCTTCCTCAAAAACATACTTAGATTCAAGCTTGCATAAATCACGTTCAGTATCGTGATAAATGAAAGAGTAGAGATAGTTGTTGATCTGCATGTTTTTTTGCACTTTGCAATTTCCATTTGGTGAAATTTCTGACTGATTAACCAAACTCTTTGTCATAAGACCCAAAAAAAACCAATTGATTTTTTGGCTTCAATGGCTCAAAAACTCATTTTTTTCAAGTCTGGATTAAGCCAAAAATTGGGTTTCAAGTTTGGTTTCAATTATTGATTCACCCTCTTTATGTAATTTATATGCTGAAGCGTTCTGCCTAGAAGAAACGATCTTTTTCAGCTTTTCATTTACAAAATGCAAAGCAACTCCATCATCAGTTCCATAACCATCTTTCATGCCTTTTTTTATTAGATCTTGATAGGCTTGTCTATGATTCACTTCGCTATCATAATGCGGACAGTTGCTTCCCTCTAAGAAGCCCAAACAATTAAACTTTTTAAACCCTGGCCCTAAGGAATCAGTGACACCTTCTTCAAACCAACAAATCGAGCCAGCCGACAATCCTGCCAAGACAGTCCCTTTCTCGTAGGCAATTTTTAAAGCTGAATCCAATCCGTGGGTTTTCCAAACGGTGAGCATATTCGCAGTACTTCCTCCTCCCACATAAATGATGTCTTGAGAACATACAAATTCAGTCAAATCAGATATGGTTCTTCTAAACAATTGCAGATCTGTTAGTCGACAATTTAGCTTACTCAAGCCTTTGTAAAACTCAAGCCTGTATCCATCCGAATCTCCAGAAGCGGTTGGCAAAAAACAAATTTTGGGATTGGGCTTTCCTGCAGAATCTATTATGTACTGGTCTAGGAGAGGGTTGTCATCCATTGAAAACCCACCTCCACCCATTGCTATGATTTGTCTAGTCATTGGTTTATTTTCTTCGTTCTAAGCCCAAATACATTTTACTAAACTCAAAAACAAGACAAAGAGAAAGCACATAAGACCAAAACAAAGCTGTTTTTGGGCTTAAAAAAGTCTATTTATTAAATCCAAAAGCTTAATAAAAAGTTTTCAGCTTAAGATTTTCCTCGACTATAATTTCACCCGAATTTGTGATGGTATTGTTTGAGTGGCTATTGTTCTTTGCGCCCCACAATTGTGCGATGGCCTTTACTTTGTTATCTGTAAAAGTATTGCCAGAAATGTCAACATTGATGATTCCATAGGTATTGAGTAAAATGCCATTTTTTTCCTTCGCTCCACATTTAGTGAAATTACTGTTGGTGATCGACAAATTTCCGCCAACAGTTGATTCATCATATCCTCCACGATAATAATCGATCACATTGGCAGAGATTCCATCAAAAGTACAATTATCGATTTTTATGTTTTCAGCATTGTATTCTCCTTTGTCTTCTATTTCTTCTGACAACTCCAATCCATTCTGACAATTTTTGAAACTTGAATTCATGAGATTGATGTATTCAGACATTGAATACTTGTAAGCTTTTAGGATGTAATCAAAGTTTTCTACGATACAATTGTCAACTGTAACATTGTAAAGACTAGACATGTTTTCTTTCAGGCTTGCAAATGCATATTGGCTATTGCTACCGCTCAAATGTAAACCAACAAGTGTTAGCTGTCCATTTGGATTCATCTCGAACAATGGACTCTTCTCTGGGCCCTTGTATTGCAACTTAGCTTTCGAATCTGATGAAGCGGACCTGATGGTCAATGTCTTGTTTATCTTCAAGGAAGAAGATACCTCGTAGTTTCCAGCCGCCAATTCTATTATGTCACCATTTGCTGCTTTAGCGATAAATTCAGCAATTTTTTGACCTGCCTTTACAGGATGAATGGTAGGTTTTATTTGTTCCTTATCCGTTTTATACCAATCCGTTCCATATTGAGATCTATCAAGAATAGCAGGCGCAGTGGTCGGCTGTCCCGTTAAGGCACCAATTGAATTATTGTCCTCCCTAGATGCGCCAAACAAATCTTTGTTAAATTGTTCAAAGCCAAATCCAGAATAGACTTCTTCATCAGGAAAACCTTCAGAAGGGGCCAAAATGTATTCCGCAATTTCTTTCAACTCAAAGGAGGCATCCTTGAGTCCTTTGAGTTTTTCATAATCAACCCCCTGATTGTTGATGATGTTGTTCTTAAAAAGGATGCCGTCCAACTTATCATGAGCGACAACTGGCATTTCATCCCCCTTGGTGTTGTAGATCAAGTTATTGGCAACGACCGTTCGTATTGGCCTAGCAGATCTGATCTCTGAAGCCGGTAGTACATCTTTCATGCTAACATTTGATCCAACACCAAACTGCAAAGGTTCTTTGCAATTGATCCAAGTATTGTGTGCTATGGTTACATCGGTTACCTGGATGTACCGATTCAATGGTGATTTTGGAATACCATTCATAACCGCAATCGGACTGCGAAATTCTTGCCCTGTAAGATTGTAGAAATAATTGTTGGTGACAGTATGGCCGGTTCCGATCAGTCTTATACCTCCGACATTACTAGATGATTCGTCACCAATAAAATAATTACCATCCACAGTGCAGTAGTTACCATGCCTGGTCACCAATGAACCTTCGCTTTTATAAAAAACATTGTTTCTAAATTCATTGAAATTGGTTTTGCTTGAAATAACTTCC
>CALBCY010000037.1 GCA_937927195.1 uncultured Chitinophagales bacterium | reverse complement strand
TGCTCCAGTTAAATTAGCAGGAGCATTCAATCCTGCAAAATTTGTAACCGTACCTATTGTAGCTTGGTCAGGATTGGGGAAATAATCGCATATACCATCGCCAATTCCAGTTCCAGTTGTAGTTGGAGTACAAACATCATTGCCAGAATCTCCCATATCTTCAGCATCGTTAGGATTAGCATCTGCAAAATTGAGTACAGTTGCTTCAGTATCCGCATTGTTTCCGCAGCAAAGAGTACCGTCTCCAACTTCTATTTCGCCTGGTCTGCTAAAAAGCGGTAATATATTTCCATCAGGAGCTTCTACAGTAACAACTAAATCTCCAACCCAAGTATGAGTAATAGTCAAATCAACTTCTATATTGGTGATGGTAGCAGAAGGACTAAATGCACCTGCTGGTAAAGTAATCCCTTGACAAGCCATACTTGCAAGGGTTCCATCAAATCCATTGTCTGGAATGTCAATTAATGCATCGGCTGTAGTTGCCTCAATTGTGCAGGTACCCATCACCCCAGCATTCAGCATTGGTGCAGGATCTCCGCAGGCAATATTTGCATCGGCAGTTGTTAAGGCAGCGCATTGGCTAAAAACTTCTTGACTTGGCCAAAGCATACAACTTGTTAAGACCATTAAAAGGCCAAAATAGTATTTGTTTTTTTTCATGTTTTTTCTTTTAATTTAGATCGAATGAATTCCTACTTGTCTAATGTTTCCAATTTGGCAGACATGCCATCAATCAATCTTGTTAAATAAGATTTATCGACAGAATCATCCTCCTTGAAATATTTGGATACATTTTTCCAAATCTCAAGATTGGCATCAGTGGTTTCCATCAACGATTTAAATTCAGCAACAGATATTTCTTGCTTTTGAGCTTGTTCATAAAGCGCTTTGATGTTTTGCTGTCCTGGTCTTAGTTCTACTTTCTGGTCTGCGGTCTGGTCTACTGCTTGGGCAAAGGAGACTACTGAAAACAAAAGGAAAAAACAGGTTAACAGTGTTTTTAAAATTTTCATTTGAGTGAATTTTTGGTTTTGTAAAAGAATATATTTTAAGATAGAATCTTCCAGTTTTTGGTAAGTAGCATCATTGCCCAGAAGGCTTTCCGATTTTTTTTCGGCAAAAAGTTTTGGTTGAAGCTTGTTCGAGTGGGGTTGTTTTCTATAATAGTTGCACAATATTATAGAATAGATTTGGCCTTTCTATTACATACATAGAATAATTTCAATACAACTTTTGTATATTATTATCATTCCAAATGAATTGAATTTGATCTATAATTTTACGTAAAGTGCTTATTTAAAAGCATTTACAAAAACTATATATACGCATATAAATAAAAAAATTAGAATTCACACATACAAATTTTTAGAAAAGGAATGTGTATAATTTTTATCAGGAAGCTTATTTAGCCGTTAAACGCTTGCTAAGAGATGGAACAAATATTCTAACAGCCCATTTTATCATGCTTCCAACAAGAAATGATTATTTCTTCTAGAACGTCCATTTCAACATCAGCGAGTTTGTTGACATACAAACAGATTTTGCCTGTTCTATGTTTCCCTAATTTACTGAGCAGTTTTTCTTGATTGGGGAAATTGGTCATTACATAAAAAACCAGATTGGTTTTTCTAGGAGAGAAAGCAATTTCTGGGCTTAGCCCTTCTCTTCCACTTTCATACTTGTACTTATAAGAACCAAAACCTATAATAGATGGTCCCCACATTTTGGGCTCAAGCTTGGTGATTTTTTTGAAAAGCGCAAGAATTGTATTGGCATCTGCGATTTTCTTTTCTGATGGTAAGGCCTTGATATAGTCTTCTACACTTTTTGAAGTGGGAATGGTTTTTTGTTTGGCCATGTTCGTGTTTTTTGTAAATCCTGGCTGCTTGGTGTTTTTAAACGCAGAGATGCAAAGTTGCAAAGCAGTTGGGGGTTATTAAATTAATAATTTCCCCATCCACTCATTCATTCTTCTCTCTACGATATACAAAACGATGTACAAAAAGATATACAAATAGTCTAGAAACTCAAGCTGATTCCAAGACTTGGAAGTATTGGTAATTGGTTGACTTTTTCATTGGTGATTCTGTCTACGAAGAATAAGTTCGGCCTGTCATAAACATTGGTAACACTCGCAACCACTTCCATTTTAACAGCATCAGAAAAAACAAATGTCTTTTTTACCGAAGCATCCAATCTGTGGTAATATGGCAATCGCCCACTGTTCAAGTCTTCATCATAAATAATAGAAACTTCTTCTGCATTTGAGCTGGTATAAGGGGTTCCGATTCCCTCACTAAAATCAACCTGTTCGAATATGCCCTGTTGTTTTGTAAATGGGAATCCTGAACCGAGGTTCCATCTAACACTGAATTCCCAATCAGAATTTTTACCCGCGATGTATGAACCCAAAAGATTGACATTGTGACGACGATCGTAGTGTGGTGGATAGGTCTGCACATCTCCTGTTCCGTTTGGCCCAGTCCTGGTAACGAAGCCAAGTGAATATACACCCCAAAGGTACCACCTTTTGAAATCGTATTTCATGAGTACATCCAAACCATAGGCTTCACCATCTTCAACGATCCAATCTGGATCACTTGAAAAAACTTTGTTCCGGTTGACGTTGATAAGTTGCTCATAGTCTTTGTAATAACCCTCCACGTTCAAATTGAGTCTTTTGGTTAAATCAACCTCTATACCTGCAATGAAATGATTAGCGATTTGAACCTTGGAATCAACTTCCTCTAAGTCAGATGTCTCTTCATTGTATTTGTACAGTTGGCCTTCAGGAGCAGTACGAAAGCCCGTAAATAAGCCAACAACATCTCTGTCGGATTTTGTGCTTAACAAGTTTTGTGTAAATCTACCAGTAGAAGCTTTGAACCTGAGGTTATTGGTAACATTCCATTTCATTCCAAAACGAGGCTCAATCTGACTTGAATTAATAGATGCATAGTTTACCACTCTGACACTTGGCTCAATGACAAATTTGCCCAATTCTATTTTATAAGTAACAAATGCTGCAAGTTCAGTTGTAAAGACCTCCTCAGGAGGAGCAGAACTGTTTACCTCATCAAAAAAGGTGCTAAAGCCTGCTGCGTCCAATCCGTATATCAATTTTCCGTTAGGAAGGAAGTAGTTGAAATCCAACAACACATTGAATCCATTTACAGCACTTCTTTTGTTTTCGTTTTTATTTTGTGGATTTTCCAAATCAATCGTATAACCAGAATACGCAAATTTACCGTCGATTAGAAACTTGGATCTTCCAGGAACGACAACAAAATTTAATCCTCCACCAGAAGATTTCCAACCATATTTTGCAACTGCTGGGAAGTCTGAATTGTCTCTAAAATCAAAACCAAAAAGACTAATTTTATTTCCACTTTTTGAGTTAAATGAAACTTTACCATAGATGTCGTTAAAGTTATAAGGCAGTCCAATATTTTCACCATTGTTGTCTCCTACAACTCCTGATTCAATGTAAGGGTAAATTGTCTTGGAGGATTGATCCAAAAAGGAATTTTTAATTGATAAAACAAATGAAGCACTGTTTCCTTTTTCTGTCAATGGGATAATTGGTCCTTCTAGAACTGCTTTTGCCATCAAAGTATTGATAGAAACTTTACCATCAAATTCTTTCTTATTTCCATCTTTGGTCGCAACATCAATCACCGCAGAAATTCTCCCACCATTTTCAGCATTGAATCCACCAGTCAAAACATCTACGTTCTTGATTATGTCCGTCTCGAAAACGGAAAACAATCCAATTGAGTGAAATGGATTATAAATTGTTAATCCATCCAACAATACTTTGGTTTGTATGGGCGCTCCACCCCTCACATAAAGTTGTCCACCTTGATCTCCACTAAAAACCACTCCAGGCAAAACTTGAAGATATTGAGCTAAATCTGGCTCCCCTCCTACTGCTGGAATCTTGTTGATTTGTTTTGGTGAAATGTTGATGGTCGAAGTTTTCACCTCTGTTTTCGCCTCTTGTTTTGTTGCTGAAATTTCAATAACATCCAAATTGATACCATCAGATTCTTCAAGGAATAATTGCTTGGTCAGCACTTGATTTTCAGAAAGGCTGATCTGAACTCGGACAGTATCCATTCCCAGGTAAGTCGAGATTAAGGTATACTCTCCAACTGGGATTTTAGGAATGGAGTAAAATCCATTTATATCAGTTGCAGAACCCATATTTGTCCCTTCCAAATAAACATTGGTAAAGATGATTGGTTCTCCATTTGATTCGTCATAAACGAATCCTTTAACTGTAGCGGTTTGTGCGATTATTCCAGAGGAAAATGCAAGTAATAATAAAATCCAACAATATCTTTTCATCTGGTTTGGCTTATAATGCAATAGGAGCTTAGATCCGAATTGTTTAATGAGTTGTTTAATGAATCGGTTATTAGACCGTTTTAGAATTAGATTGCGCTAAAATAGGGCAATTTCTCGCGAAATTTATGTTAAGAACATATAAAACAATCAGATAAGAGTCATAAAAAAGACTAAATCCGTCCTGCCTTAATTTGGTGAGATGTTGGGGCTTTAAGAATATTCTAATTCTCCTGAGCCCTCCCGAATGATTTCAGGTTCCCCCGTAGTACAGTCAACAACTGTTGAAGGAATAATATTACCGAATCCACCATCGACCACCATATCGACCAAGGAAGAGAATTCCTCGTGAATGGTATCTGGATTAATGTAATAGTTGCTCAAATCTTCTAAGGATTTAAGTGATGTCGATAATAGAGGGAAGCCTAATTCTGCGCAAATCGCAGTAGGGATTTTATTATCTGGTACTCTTACTCCCAAGGTTTTTCTATTGTTTTTGAAATGTTTGGGCATTGCATTTCCAGCTTGAAAAATAAAAGTAAAAGGACCAGGAAGGTTCTTTTTCAGCATTCGAAAGTTATTTTTATCCAATGGTAAAATATATTCTGAAGCCTGACTTACATCAGCGAATAAAAAGGCCAACTTTTCTTTTCGCGTATTGATGTATTTTATGCGGCCAATTTGATCCATGGCCTTCGTGCTGTTAACGCTGCATCCCAAACCATATATCGTATCTGTTGGAAAAATAATGACACCATCATTGTTCAAACATTTAACTATTTCCCTGATCTTTTCTGGTTCAGGTGCCTCAGGGCTTACTTTTATCAACATTTTACAAAAATTTCAAAAATTCATGAATTAGCTCTTTCTTTCTATGGTAATCGTAAAACTCATTTCACGATAAAATAGAATAAGACAAAGTTATAAAACCAATTACAAAATCTATCTATAAAGGTAGAAAAGAACTTAGGAGACGCGATAAATCGTCTTGCTACTATCTGCTAAGAGGAAAGGACGTGATGAATCGCTTTGCCACTTTCGCCACCTTTACCACTTTCGGCTTTGCCATTTACTCAATTAGTTAATTCTTGTCTTTAATAAGCTCTAAGGTTCCATTTGGGTTTGCCTTGATTTTATAAACATCAGACTGTCCATTTAATAGGATCGTTCCGGTGAATTTGCTGTTTTTTCCAACAAAATATCTAACTTCTATTTCACCACGAACGCAAGTTCTCCCATAGATATCGATGCTTGCAGGATTGCCCATATCACCATAGATTTTAACTGGTAATTTCTGAATGAACCTGTTGCCGATTGAACTGATAAAGGTTTTTCTTTTTTCGTTTAATGGAATTTCATCAATCATGACCAACTTTACTTTTTTGTAGCAGTTTCTCATGAAATTTTCATTGGCATTGCAAGTTAAATCCCATCTTTCTAATGCCAAACCTGCTTTCTCATTGCCTATTCTAACTGGCCAATTTAATTCTGGTTCGTGCAATTGCATGATCAACATATTTTCAAAAGGAAACTCCTTTGCCTCATTAAGCCATGGCGAATAATCTGTTTCTTCCAATCCTTTCTTCGAAGCCAATATTGCTTCATGTTCCAAACGAGCATCAATGACCAACTTGTCAAATTCCTCATCGAGTAACTCTATAAAATCGAAACCAAAAGGCTCATAAAATTCGCTGTTAAGCATGCTTCTAAAATTGATCAAGGCCTCAAAGTCCCCGTTTACAGAATGATAACTTTCATTTAGAAATTTAATAATCAGTTCATTGGCCATTGGCGGATTGTGTTCTTTTAAGTATTTCACCTTTTCCCTAATATCAAATTCACTTTTTAAATCTACATCGGCAATCAAGCCTTGTGCAATTTCGTTCTTAAACTTGCTGCTCTCTGGCAACAACCAATCTGCTTTTTCTAATTCCCCTAAGAACATTTCTATTTGACCGGGATTGTTTTTTACAATTTCATAATTAGCAGCCAAAACTCTCTTCTTTATCTCAGCGATGTAAGTTGTACTTATCTCCTCCCCCAAGTCTTCCCTTTTAATAATTATTTTATTGAATAAATCTTTGGCTGGTTTGAAATTAATGTAACTGATGTTCGGATCTATGCCATCGAGGTAAGAAGGCATTTCACTGGTAATCTCAGCAAGTTTATCCAAGTTGTCTATTCTTTCTTCCATTGTGGAAATCTCGGCGGTATTTCCAGCTTCCATGAACCATTTTTTAGCCTTGAAAAAATTGGCTTTCATTTTTCCCGCTGGACTTTCAAAATCATTGTAAATTTCACCCAGTGTATTTTGAGCCATTTTCGAATCTTGTTCAGCAGCCATTTCTAGCCATTGCTCTGCTGACCGCCTTGACTTTGCCGTAGGATTTTCTTTTAAATAAAAACCTAAATCATTTTGGGCCTTTAGGTAACCCATATCCGCTGACTCCTCCAAATGCCTCATCATTTCAAGCTCATTTTTATTGACTCCTACACCTATTTCATAAAGATAAGCCATACAATAAAGGCCTTCAGGATGTTTTTTCGAAGCTGCCAACTGGTAATTGGCCAAAGCCTTTCGATCATCAGCTTTTTGATCAAGTAAACCAAAACGATAAATGTGTCCCATTAAGATCATGCTTTCGACATCTCCCTTTTTCGCAGATTTTTTTACTTGCTTGAAATTGAGATTTTCAATTCTTTCTTTTGCAAATTCGATGTTCAAAATGGTCTTTTCAGTATCGTCCATTATTGTGGTAAAACCATAGGTAACAAATGCAGTGAAAAGAATTAAGACGAAAGAAGGAATAAAATTTTTCATTTTATTAGAATTAAGTAAGACTAGTAATTTAAAATCCATACAGGGATATCAATTGGTTTGTGATCCCCGATTTTGTCGAAGACAGTTTTAAATTTAAACCATCCCTGATCGGGCTTAGGGACAGGCATTGATACCGACATGACGGTGCTTTCACTGATTGTTATTCCCAAACCACTTCATTCATAGTATTATACATATACATTAGAATCTACGATCCTTAGCATAGCAATACACAATGATTTATTTAAACGGAGTTGGTTGAGAGAAACAATTAAAGTATTCAAAACAAATTAACGTGAAAATGTTTTTAAATCCTTTTAAAATTTTACTTGTTCAAGGCATTGATTAACTTAAATAATGGCGCATATTTTCCGATCAATTCTTGCTTTTCAGTCGGCAGATCTGACGGGTCTTCCTCCTGCTGAGGATCATTGGATTTTTTACTGTGTTGAATCATTGCTTGAACCTCCTCAAAGGTAGGCAATTTATAGTTTTCAAAATACTTTTTTTCTTGTTTTTGTGGTTCAATCCAAGGTTTTGCTTCGTAAATAACAACATCAGCTGGAACTGTTTCCAATTCAATAATTTCTACTTTATGAACTATAGAAACATTGTTTGATTTAACACTTAACTCCTTTGATTCTTTGGTCTTCTTTGTTTTGGAGTTTTTATTTTTCTTAGAGAATGCTTTGATTCTCGCTTTGCTTTCCTCGCTTTTTTTTGTTGTTTTTTGTACTTCTTCTGGTTGATTTTGAACGGTCAATTGAACATCCTTCTTCTGATTGGTTGCCTTGGCTGGGACGGCTTTTTTTTCTGGTAGGATCTTTTCTGGAATAACCTTTTCGGGATTGCTAATCTTTACTTGATCGACTTTTTCTTCTGCTTTCTTTTGAATCAATAGCTTACTTTCGTCTTTGTTCTTGACTATGGGTTCAGCAGTTTTTTCTTCAACAATTACTTTATTGATGGGTACTAAAATCTTTCCATCTTTCTTGTTCAGATTCACATCAGAAATTTGCTGGCTTTGATCTTGTTTTTGATCTTGTTTTTCATCTTGTTTGTCAATGAATTCTGATCGATTGCTACTTGGGCTCGATTGTGTTGGCTTATCCACCTGATCCGACCTCGAATTTATGACTTGACTGGACCAATTTCCAACGGGAGCATCATTCTTTGACTCTTTTTGTTCATTGGAGGAATCAATAGTAGCTGTGGAGTTGCTCAACAAAATACTAGAAGAATTAGGAGCTGAAAGAGCTTTTTTGGGGTTCAGCTTTGCTCGAATGTAGGCGTTTTGAACCAAACCAGTTTTATCTGAAGGAATGCGCCAAATAATCACTTTATAATCGCCTGGCCTTGTGCTGAGGTGGTCTCCAGCCAGTTCGGAAGCATTAGGTCTTATGTTTTGGCTCAATTTACCAGGTTCTGATAAGACTAATTCCAGATCAACATCATAGTTTGAGGAGGGATCACCTGTAAAACCAAAGTTGATCTCAATGGCATCAGCCAATTTATTGACTTGTACATTTTTGACAAATACAGTTTGTGCATCGCAAAAAGCAAAACCGATCAACAAAAACAGCAAGATGAAGAGATAATTTTTCATAAAATTCAGGCTAAAATTAGTAAGTATGGAGGATAAAATGGGATTTAAGCTTAAAATAAATCATTTATATTCTAGAGATTAGAATCTAGATTTCAGACTTTAAACTGAAACAAATTATGTAAACTAAACATTTACAGTGTTTTACAATAATTTATGAATAAAAATGGCCGGAAAAGCGCACAGTGTTAATCTATTCAATTCAAAAATTTTAATAAAAGAGCCGATGCTTGAATATTCCAAAATCTACCTGTTAAGGGCTTATATTTTATTAATCCTGATTTTTTTTTTAGAACTGACATTTAAAAGGTAAATTTGCAGCCGTTTAATAAAAAAGAATAATATAATGAATCTGCACGAATATCAAGCAAAAGAACTATTGGCCGGATATGGCATTAAAATCCAGCGAGGACTAACAGCTGAAACAGCTGACGAAGCGGTTGAGGCTGCAAAAAAGTTGACTGAAGAAACTGGCACTGGCTGGCATATCATTAAAGCTCAGGTTCATGCCGGAGGACGTGGAAAAGGTGGTGGAGTGAAATTGGCTAAAAGCCTTGATGAGGTGAAAGAAAAAGCTGGTGAAATCATCGGAATGCAATTGATCACTCCTCAAACAAGTGCAGAAGGGAAATTGGTCAGTACTGTTTTGGTTGCTGAAGATGTATACTATCCTGGTGAATCTGAAACCAAGGAGTTCTACATGAGTGTACTTATGGACAGAACGACTGGTAAAAATGTCATTATTTACTCTACTGAGGGAGGTATGGACATTGAGCAGGTAGCTGAGGAAACACCACACTTGGTTCAAAAAGAGCACATTGATCCAGGTGTTGGAATGTTGCCATTTCAATCTAGAAAAATTGCCTTCAATCTTGGATTGAGCGGACAGGCTTTTAAAGAAATGTCGAAGTTTGTTTCAAAATTATACAAAGCTTTTGTTGGTTTGGATGCCTCTATGGTTGAAATCAATCCAGTTTTGAAAACTTCTGATGAAAAGATCATCGCAGTGGATTCAAAATTGAGCATCGATGACAATGCATTGTTCCGCCACAAGGACATTGCTGAAATGCGTGATAAAAGAGAAGAAGATCCAACAGAAGTTGAAGCAGGAAGCTACGGATTGAATTTCATTAAATTGGATGGAAATGTTGGCTGCATGGTCAATGGAGCTGGATTGGCAATGGCGACAATGGACATCATCAAATTGGCTGGTGGATCTCCTGCCAACTTCCTTGATGTAGGAGGAACAGCAGATGCAAAAAGAGTTGAACAAGCATTCAGAATCATTTTGAAAGACCCGAATGTTAAAGCGATCTTGATTAATATCTTTGGTGGTATTGTTCGTTGCGACAGAGTAGCAAACGGAGTTGTTGATGCTTATAAAAACATTGGTGACATCAATGTTCCAATCATCGTAAGATTGCAGGGAACAAATGCTGACATTGCCAAGAAAATAATTGATGATTCAGGATTGGAAGTACATTCAGCAATTTTATTGAAAGAAGCAGCTGAAAAAGTAGCTAGCTTGATTTAAAAAAGATTTTAGATTCTATCGAAGTGTCGACCAGGCATTGGATTTTAGAGTCAATAAAATATATTAAAAGCCGCATCATTTTTATGATGCGGCTTTTTTTGTCTTAAATAGACTTGTCGGCTTTTATTAAAAATTTCTTTATATTTTGCAATTGGGTTTTAGCAATAATCAATTTTATTATAAAAAGTATTTTATGAAATTGAAAGAAATAATTTTCATTCTATTAGTTTTCATTTGTTTATGTGGATTGTCATTTGACAAAAATGATGAAAACAAATTGTATGTAATATCTGAGAATGGATTGTTTGGTTTCATGAACAGCAAAGGTGAAACAGTCATAGAAACGAAATTCTATTCAGTAAACGAATTCTCGGAAGGGCTCGCGGCCGTTAGACCTAATGGACAATACTGCTACATCAACAAATCAGGAAAGACAATTATTCCTCCTCGCTATGACATTGCCGGACCATTTGAAAAAGGAATTGCCCAGGTTTATATCGAATCCAAACCATATTTTATAAATAAGAAAGGTGAAATTTTGTTTGAGCATGAGTACATCGACTTTGAGAGATATCCAGCCTATCATTTATCATTTGTTCTTACAAAAAGTAAAAAGTGTGGCGTAATAGACAATAATGGAACACTATTATTGGACACCCTATTTTCTAAAATAGCTTTCATCAACAAAGATTTATTATTGGTCAATGGTCTAAACCATCTCAAAAGTAAGACAATTCAAAACCAATCTCCCATCTATGAAAAAGGGCTCGTAAGGTTGGCCGGGGATTTTTTGCTTCCCTATGGCAAATGTTCGTTCATTGAAGAATTCCATGATGGAAAAAGTTTGGTCCAAATAATAGGTGAAGAATTTAGGCAGGGCATAATCGATACTAGTGGAAATCTCCTGGCTGTATTCCCTCAACAAAAAAAATGGAACTACCGAAATGATCATTTTTCTGAAGGCCTGATAAGCATAAACATTTATTCTGTAGATCCTGATACAATCAAAACTTGGTCTTCTAACAATCGATATGATTATGCGGGAGTATTAAACAGTGAAGGCGAAATTGTTTTCAGCAATGAAGATTGGGATGTGATAACTTATTTCAAAAACGAACGGGCTTTTGCAAAAGGTAAAGACAAAAACTGGTTCCTGATTGATAAAACTGGTAAAATATTAAACAATGAACCTTATTTGAAAATTCGAAGCGATCTTGAATATACCAGCTCAGGCGATTTATTTCAAAACGGACTAGAAATGGTACAAACTGAAAAAGGATGGGGAATTATTGATACTTCGGGAGCATTTGTTTTACAAGCTCGTGATTTGGGTTTTTATTTTAATAATGTGAGCAATAAAGGCGATAAATTTGTCTTTAGAAAAGATGTGAGCAGTGAAGAAAAGGGCTATTATTATGACTATGGATATTGGGATATAGAAAATGATTTAATTGTTAAACCACAGTTTCGATTTGCCCGTTTCTTTGAAAACAAACAGCAATTGTTTTATGCATTTCTCAATAGCAAAATGACCTATTTAAATCAGAAAGGAGAAATAATCTGGCAACAAAAAGAATTTGAAAAAATGGATAATTCCATAAATATTGATTTTATGAGTGAAGGATCTTATTCGGCCAGTTCTCCTACAAAAAAAGACAATGAATTGGGGGGTTGGTCAGCATCTTCTAATGCATTTAAAAAAATTAAAAAACGGAGAAAAATAAAAGAAAAAAAACTGATAATGAAGGTTTTTCCTGACCTCGAAAGTCAGATTGAAAAAGGATATATTCCATTGAGGCTTCAATTGTTAAATCTGTCTAGAGAAACTGTATTTTTTGATGCACAAGACAGTCGCTTAAATTTAATTCTTCAAGCTAAAGACAAATACAATGAATGGAAAAACATTGAGTTTCTAGCAAATAGCTCGTGCGGAAATAGTTATCATACCTTATTTCTTCCCTCTAACAAATTTTGGGATTTTGAATTGGTTCAATATGAAGGAGAAATAGAAACTGATCTAAGAGCTAAAGTAATTTATAAAACTGATATAGCTTCACAAGATAGTTTGACACTATATAGCAACAGCTTTAAGGGGAGTGTCAATCCTGGTCAATTTTGGAACAAACCGTCTTATCAACCAATAAGTTTAATGGACCCGTATCAATATTAACATGACCATAAAACTGACAGAAACTGACCATGAACTCAAGCAAATTCTTGCCCTTCAACAATTAAATCACTTTGAAAATCTTTTGGAGGCAAAGAAAAAACAAAATGGCTTTGTAACTGTTAAACATGACTTCGATTTGCTGGCCAAAATGAATAGCAAGGCAAAACAAGTGATTGCTGTCGACAAAGGGCAGGTCGTTGCTTATGCGTTGGTTATGTTGAAAGAGTTAAACATCATTCCAGTTCTACAACCTATGTTCGAAAAGTTTGACAGCATGCTCTATGATGATAAAATAGTAAGTGATTATGAATTTTATATCATGGGGCAAATTTGTGTGGCCGATTCTCACAAACGCCAAGGTATTTTTCATCAACTATATCAAAAACACAAAGAAGTCTATTCTAGCCAATTTGAGATTTGCTTAACGGAAGTTTCCAGCAGCAATATTCCTTCTATGAAAGCTCATGAAAAGGTGGGTTTTAAAAGCATCCTTAAATATGCCGATCATAATGATGAATGGAATATTTTGCTCTGGGATTGGAGATAGGATTTAAGGTGGTTGGCCTTCACCTTTGAAGGCGGCTCTGGTTTTGTCGGTTGCAAAAAAAAGCCAATAGCTACGGGCCAAAGGCTAATAGCTTTCACACACAAGGCTTTGTCCAATTTTTGTGTTAATTTAGCGGTATAGATTGCTTTAGAAAGCTCTGAAGAATGGAATGAAAGCCAAATGAAAAATACTCAAACTGAAAATATTTATACTGCCGAGCAAGGGGACTACCTCAAGAACAATCCAGAATGGCATGTTGAAGATTCTCCTTGGAAAGCAGCACAGATAATGAGGATGTTGGAAGCCAATCCGATTGATCTTAAGTCGGTTGCTGAAGTGGGTTGTGGTGCTGGTGAAATATTGAACCAATTGCATGGCAAACTTCCTCAAAATATACATTACACTGGCTTTGACATTTCACGAGATGCCATCAATTTTGCGAATTCAAGAACCAAGGAAAGGTTAAATTTTAAGCAAGAGAACTTTCTAGATACTCAACAGAATTTCGATCTTTTGTTAATGATCGATGTCTTTGAACATGTCGATGATTATTTAGGTTTTATAAGAGCTTGTAAAGGGAAGTCAGATTACACCATTTTTCACATTCCACTCGACATTCATGTCGTGGGAGTAATGAAGAAGCTAATGGTTGAATCTAGAAAATCTGTCGGGCATTTGCACTATTTTAGTAAAGAAACGGCCTTGGCAACATTGGCGGATTGTGGATATGAAGTGGTCGATTTTTTTTACACAACTGGTTGCTTCGATTTACAAAGATCGATGAGGGCAAAGATTTCAGCCGTACCGAGAAAAATTTTATATACTTTCAGTAAAGACTTAGCAGCAACCGTGTTGGGTGGATTTTCTTTAATGGTCTTGGCAAAGTAATGGATTGTTTGAAGTTTCATCTATTGTCTATTTCGCAAAACAAGTTTGCAACTATTTCAGTAATAATTAGCCTGTTTATTTTTATCTCATTCGCTTACTTGACCTATTTTATTTTCACCAATATCTTGGTTGGTTCGGTTGATCATCCAAACAAAATTCATATTTCTTTTGAGTACAATGCAAAATTATTTTTTTTAAATTACCCACTAATCCTCATTTTATCCCAATTATCAAGTTTGGCTTGTTCAATCGCAAGTTGGAGTCAAAAAGAAAAAATGAGGTATCTGGCGATTGGGCTTCTCTTTGTTTCATCCTTATTTTTATTCTTGTTTTATTTTTTTGGTTTGTCATTTTCATTTTACACCTCTGATTTATACTGGTAACAAAGTGGTTTGAGACATAGAGGTTCTGCCTAGAAGGAATCTATCCTGCACGGATCAGGGGCAGTTTGAATTTTCCTAAAGCACTTTACACCCAGGTATATTTCCTCTTTTTAAACTTATAGAATTGCCTATTTTGGATTCGATAAAATAAATTAATCAACATGCTCTTGCACCCACAAAAATTATTATTTTAAAGCAGACAAATCATTATCGATCATTTATTTATGACAAATAAACTGAATTTATTCCTTTTAGGTAATATCATTTTACTTTTACTATTTTTGGGTTTTCCGCTTTCATTATCCGCTCAAGAATCAAGCATAGAAATTCCAAAACTAAACATATTTGGCATACCAGCGCAGTCTGCCTCTTATGTCAGAATGCCGTCTCGAATGACCAATGTAGAAACGGATGCTGTGTTTTTCAATCCGGCTAATTTGGCCAATATGGAAGACGGTTTGCATTTTTCTATCAATAATTTATCTCTGTTTCAAGACTATGACATTTCCTCACAATACGATCTGTTTGATAATTCCGATAAAAAAGTTAAATCTAATTTGAGAATTCCATTCTTTCCGTCTTTGTTCGTAAACTATAAAAAGAATAAATCGAGTATCCATTTAGGCTTGTTTTATGTCGGTGGAACTGGCAAATTAGAATTTGATAATTTATTTCTTCTCGAAAGAAACATTGCTGATCTAAAAGGGACCATTCCTTATACAGGCGTTCCTGGATTAATCGAGAATTTAATTACTTTGGATCAACAGATAATGAACAGCACAGGAAGCAATCCTGGCTACAGTCAAATTACTGACTACCGATACAATTTCAAGGCAATTGGCTTGGCTGCCTGCCCCACCCTTCAATTGGGTTACAGTCGCAAAATAAATGAGTTTATATCTGTGGGGCTTGACTTCAGAGGCATCTACTTTTTGACTCAATACGATCTGGACATCAATGCGATTCAAGTCCTTCCCTTCACCAATAATCCTGAACTGAATGAATGGCAATCTCCAGGAGATTACTATCGATCTGTGGCAGAGGTGGTTGGCAATCCAGCCTACAATTTTGCGGCTGAAATAGTCGACAATGAAGCGCTTGACAGATTGGGAGATGCGCATGAAAAAGGCATTGGTTATTCAATTGTTCCAAGCATCTTGTTTAGCTATGAAGATAAATATTGGGCAGCATTAAAATATGAAAGCAATGCCAAGATAAATCTTAAAACGGACTTGATAAATGGCAATGATGCGGCTGGAATTTTTATTCAAGATTTTGAAAGAAAAGCCGACCTTCCGGCCATCCTTAGCATGGGAATTGGTGGCTTGTTTTTTGAAAAATTAAGAGTGAACACTGGATTCAGGTATCACTTTTTTAAGCGCACAAACTTTGATGGGAGGGAATCTTTTGTTAAGAAGAATCCAGTGGAGTTGGAACTGGGAATTTCATACAAACTAAACAATAAATTGACTATTTCAACTGGAATGATCAACAACAGTTCAGAAGTAGAAGCAGGTTTTCAAAATGAGTTACAGGCATTTTTGAATGGGAATTACTTTAGTGGTGGTTTTGAATTTATTGCAAGTAAAAGATTGAAGTTGAATGCTGGAATTATTTACTCAAAAATAAAATCTGAAACATATACCTACGATGATCATGATTTTGCCTTGGGTATTTCTGTAGCAGTGGAGCCTCCTGAATACAGCAATGAATATGAAATCACTTATGATTACCCATTGTTGAGTCTATTTTCTATTGGAATAAATTACAGTTTATTTGAGAGCAAAGAAAAATAGATTCCCAACAAATAGATATTAGATTTTGGATTTCAGAATCCAATGTTGATTAATTAGACAAATCATGGCTTCCTTTGTTTATAAAGGATAGAGATAAAGGACCTTTTCGGATTTTAGGAAACGAAGCAAAACTGTTTAATTTCACGGCAGAATCAATCAATCAACACCATTTCCTAAGACCAAGAGAAAGCACGTAAGACAAAAATGAGCTATTTTTTGAGTTGAGAAAACGACGAGTAGTTGGCTATTTATTTTCCGCTGCCAAATAAATTTCAACACTTTTCTTACTCACCATTTCAGAGGACAATGAATTTTGCCCTGTTACTAGGCGCCCGTCGGCTTCCATATGAGGAGATCGAATTTCACTGTGTTTGAATTGACCGCCTCGTTCGATCAAAACTTTTTCAATTATGAAAGGATAATGTTGATAATGCGGCAAATCTTTAGATTCGTGGTCATCTGGAACCCCATTTACATTTTTCCCATCTACCAAATATTTACCATTGGACATTTTTAAATTTATTAAGGCAGCTGTCCCATGACAAACTGCCGCAATGACTCCATTGTTTTTCTCATAAATATGCATTGCAATTTTTTGAATTTCCAGGTTTTCCGGAACATCAAAAATAGGAGCGCTTCCACCAGTAAACTGAACAATTTTATAATCATCTGGATTCAAATCAGCAGGCATCATGGTATGTTCAAGTGCATACATAAAATCTGCATCGAACAGGTGATTCAGTTGTAATTCATTGGAAGGATTTATATAGGCGAGTGGAACTTTTCCACCCGATGGGCTTACAATATCGACGTGGAATCCAGCCTTTTTGTATTCATCGTAAGCGATCATTACTTCTGAAAAGCTGTTGCCTGCAGGCAAGTCTGAGGTTCCTTGTAATTTAACATTGGATACCACCAAAAGAACTTTTTCCGTTGTCTGTTTGGTTTCTTCACTTCCAGCAGTTTTACTGATTATTTTCCAACCATCTTCTAAT
>CALBCY010000036.1 GCA_937927195.1 uncultured Chitinophagales bacterium | reverse complement strand
GGTGTCTATTTCTTGAAATTGGAAACAGCTGAGGGTACTTTGGTGAAGAAATTGATTGTGCGATAGGAAGGAGGTTTGGGCTTTTGGCCTTTGGCTTTTGGCTATTGGCTTTTAGCTATTGGCTTTTGGCTTTTGGCTTTTGGCTTTTTGAATTACGAAAAGTGCTCTAATTTGGTGTTGTCACCAAATTTAGCGACAGTCATTGTACTTTAAGCGATATAATGATATAATGATATAATGCAAAAAGGATCATTGGAGTGTGAACTCTGCTTGATCCTTTTTTTATTTTTCCATTTTACAACAACCATACATTGCAATGCAAAAAGACAATTGCATTTAGAACTTCTGAATTTCCTTGTTTAGAAGGAGTAAAAGGCTTATTTTATAGTGACGATAATTTATTAGCCTAAAACTCTCTACGATGAAGAAACTTTTTAATGGCTCTACAAGAATCTTATCCTTATGCTTGATTCTGCTTTTCGTATTAGCAGGCTTCAGCTCAACATTTGCCAATTCTAACAATCTATCTATTTCGGGCAATTGTGGGGAATATTTCAATAGTAATTTCCCAATATATCTTGATACGGATACAACTTTTACTTTTTGCCCTGATAATCCGGGAGATGCAATTGTAGTAGATTTCACCTATTTTGAAATTACCTCTGTCACAGATTCAAGTTGTAACGATTACATAAGCATCTATAATGGCCCAGATACCAATGCAGCTGGCATTAATACACCATATGGATACAGTACTTGGTGTTGGTTTTATGATTTTTTTGGGCTTGACATTGTATTCGGTGGAACGGGAGATCTAAAAGATTATGGCCCATATATTTCAAGTCATGAAACTGGTTGTCTTAGCTTTAGAATTGTCCGTACATCAACAATCAGTAACTTAGAATGGTCAGCCAATATTTCCTGTATTGATCCCAGTACCATTATGTATGGTTGTAATGATCCAGTTGCCAGTAATTATGATCCAGTTGCTGAATACAATAGTGGAGATTGCATTTATTTTATCGGATGCAATGACCCTACCGCTAGTAATTACGATCCCCAAGCAAATCTTTTAGACGATTCCTGTATTTTTCCCGAAGGTTGCAACGATCCATATGCAATAAATTACGACCCAATTGCAGTAATTTTTGACAATTCTTGTGAATATGATTACGGTTGTGGCGCAAACTTTTTTGATCCTGGTGGATCTGCATATTACTATGATGGTCTCGGTGAACAAACGATCACTATTTGTCCCGATAATTGGGGAGAAGCTGTTGTGGTTGATTTCACTGAATTTGAAGTCGATCAGTCTGAAAGTTTTAATTGTTCTGGTGATGGTCTGATTATTTACAATGGACCTGATACAGACGCGCCAATAATAAGTCCACCTTCTGGTACGGATGCCTGGTGTTGGTATTATTTTGACTTCGGACCAAGAGGCAGTGGTAACCCTGTTGAATTTGGGCCCTTTGCTTCCAGTCACCCAAGTGGTTGTTTGACCTTTCACTTTTATGAAGATGGGTATAACCAAACAGCCTGGTTAGTTATGGAGGGAACTGGCTGGGAGGCTTCAATAGATTGTGTTGAGGCCACAGATATTAATTATGGTTGTAATGACCCAATTGCAGAAAATTACGATCCAGCAGCAGATTATTATGATGGAAGTTGCGAGTACATAGTTGGTTGTACCGACCCCAATGCCAATAACTACAATCCAGATGCAAGTGTAGAAGGTGAATGTACTTATAATTCAGGATGTACCGATCCTTCCGCTATCAATTATGATCCTGAAGCCTTTTTCAATGATGGTTCTTGTACCTATATAGAAGGATGCATCAATGAATTTGCCCCTAATTATGATCCAGAGGCAGTAGTTGATGACGGATCTTGTGATTTTGATTCTTTTAATTGTGATACTACTTATTATGATCCAGGTGGCCCTTTGCCAGATGACAATATTTACACCTTCAATTCTCTGCCTTATACCTTTTGTCCAGAATATGAAGGGGATTTAGTCCAAATCGATTTCACCTATTTCAATGCAAATGCTACGACCAGTAATTATTGCAATAATAGGATGATTGTTTACAATGGTCCAGATTCAACTTATCCAACCATCAATTCACCTAGTGGTTCATCAGCTTGGTGTTGGTCAGAAATTTCTGAAAATGGAACGGGCAATCCAGTAAACGAAGGGCCATTTATTGCAAACAATCAGAGTGGATGCTTAACCATTGAATTCAAATTCCCTACCCTTGAGGAACAAGATGGTTGGGCAGCTAATGTTTCTTGTCTTTATACTGATCATTTACTAAACGCCATAGCATTTCACGATGAAAATGAAAATGGATTATTCGACGACAATGAATACCAGTTAAACAATCAATTGATCTCTTTGGAACCTGGAGCCATTGCTAGCTACACAAATAATGAAGGAGTTTCAACATTCATTATTGAACCGAATTCTTCTTATACTATAAATGTTGAATCAGAAGCGCCTTGGCAAGTCAATTCAGATGATGCAAGTATTGCGTTTTCCATTGGTGAAAACAACATCGACACGACTATTTATTTTCCATTAACAGCTATTGAAAATTTCACATCGCAAAGCCTAGATCTAAGTTCGGCCATTACAAGATGTTTTTGGGATGTCAATTTCTGGTTAACTTACACCAATAACGGGACGACAATTAATGACGGTTGGGTTAATTTTATTCCAGACTCCACAACAACTTTCATCAGTTCTGATCCAATGCCAGATTCAACCAGCAATGGTGTTTTGTTTTGGTTCTATGAAGATTTGATCCCAACTAGCAGTCGACAAATCAATTTGCTTTTAGAAATGCCCGGACTAGAGGAATTGAACAATGTTATGGTTTTTGAATCAAATATCGAAACCAGCGAAGGATTTGGAACTGACACGGCCATTTATAATTCACAATTGGTTTGTGCTTATGATCCGAATGACAAATTGGTAGAACCTTTTGGCCATGGTGATGAAAACTACACCTTGTTCAACGACACTTTGGACTATACCATTCGTTTCCAAAATACCGGAAATGACACAGCTTTCAATATAATTGTTAGAGATACGCTAAGCACTCATCTTGATTTGAGCACTTTAAAAGTCATTGCAAGCAGCCATGAAGTCAATACAAGGGTTAGAACCGAAAGTCGAATTGTAGAATTCAATTTTGACAATATCTTATTGGTCGACAGCAATGCAAATGAACAAGCATCACATGGTTTTGTGAAATACCAAATATTAAGTAATGAAGGAATTGCTGAAAACACTATTATTGAAAATACGGCTGGAATTTATTTTGATTTCAATCCGCCAATCATTACAAATACAACCAGTAACGAGATGGTTTCTGTTCTACCAACATTGGGGTCTATTTCTATTCAGGAGGAGGAAATTGATTTTGGTGGCAACTTGCTTGGAGAAATTCAGAGCATGGATTTAAATATTTCCAATTCAGGAGATTTAGCCTTGATTGTTTATGAAATGACCTTAGATTCGAATGGTGAAATTTTTACTTTCGACTTTGAAGCTTTCGAATTAGAGGGTGGTGGCCAGCAAGTCATTCCCATAGCATTTACACCACAAGAAGCGATAGAGTACCAAAGCAACTTATTGATCATTACCGATGGGGGCGAAGCCAACATTGGTCTTAGTGGATTCGGTGAATTGCTTCCCGGGCAATTAAGCATTCAATCTGATGAAATTGATTTTGGAGAAATCCTAACAGGAAATAGTAACACTATGAATCTGATCATTTCTAATACTGGGGAATTGCCTTTGAATGTTCAGGATTTGATATTGGATTCGAATGGTGAAATTTTCACTTTCGACTTTGAAGCTTTCGAATTAGAGGGTGGTGCTGAGCAGGTCATTCCTATAGCATTTACACCACAAGAAATCATTGCTTATCAAAGCAATATTTTGGTCCGTTCTGATGTTGGTGATGCTAGTGTGGTTTTGAGAGGTGTCGGTGAAATGGATTCCGGATTGAGTGATTTGAATTTCAAGCTAAATATTTCACCAAATCCTTCTAATGGAATTTTCAATTTAGAATTAAAAGATTATAATAGTTCTGAGGAGATTCAAATCAATGTTTTTGATGTCAAAGGAAAAATCATATTGGATAAAAACCTAGAATCGACTAACACAAAGATTGATTTGACAGAAAATGCTTCGGGTGTCTATTTCTTGAAATTGGAAACAGCTGAGGGTACT
>CALBCY010000035.1 GCA_937927195.1 uncultured Chitinophagales bacterium | reverse complement strand
GGTAAATCAACCTTTCTTAAGATTTTAGATGGCACTGAAGAGCCGACCACGGGTTCTGTAAGTTTGGAGGGCGGCAAAAGAATGGCGGTCCTCTCTCAGGATCACTTTGCATACGAAGAAGAAATTGTTCTTAACACTGTTATCATGGGTCATAAAAAGATGTATGAAATAATGGTTGAGAAAGATGCCATTTACATGAATCCGGATGCAACGGAAAAGGAAGGCGAAAGAGCTGCAATGCTTGAAATTGAATTCGGTGAAATGGGCGGTTGGACTTCAGAGAGTGATGCTGCAAACTTGCTAAGCTTAATGGGCATCAAAGAGAAGCTTCACTCCAAGCAAATGAAAGAATTGAATGGTGGGGAGAAAGTGAAGGTGCTTTTAGCTCAGGCATTGTATGGCAACCCAGATTTACTGATATTGGATGAGCCGACAAACGACCTTGATGCAGAAACCATTACCTGGTTGGCTGACTTCCTTGCTGGTTTCAAAAATACTGTTATCGTAGTATCTCACGATAGATACTTCCTTGACATGGTTTGTACGCATATATGTGACATCGACTTTGCCAAAATTAGAATTTCTACAGGTAACTACACTTTCTGGTATGAGACCAGTCAAATGATGGCTAGACAAATGGCCAATAAAAACAAAAAAGCAGAAAGCAAGAAAGCTGAGTTGATGGAATTTATCGCTCGTTTCTCTGCCAATGCATCAAAATCTAAACAAGCAACCAGTCGTAAAAAAGCATTGGAAAAAATCAAGATTGAAGACATTCAACCTTCAAGCAGAAAATATCCTTTCATCCATTTCAAGCCGGAAAGAGATCCAGGTGGAGTTATTCTTGAAGTCAAAAACTTAAGCAAGACCGCCTTGGATGGAACAATGTTGTTTCAAAACGTCAATTTCACAATCAACAATGGTGAAAAAATTGCATTGTTCTCAAAAGATTCAGCAGCACTCACTGCTTTCTTTGAAATTTTAGCTGGAAAATTAGAACCAGACTCAGGAACATTCGACTTTGGTCAAACCATCACGATGGGATATCTTCCAAATGAAAACCAAGAATTCTTTTCTGAAGATCACGATGTTCCATTGGTAGATTGGCTAAGAGAATTTTCAGAAAACAAGGATGAGCAATACATTAGAGGTTTCCTTGGCAGAATGCTTTTCTCTGGTGAGGAGGTTTGGAAAAAGTCCAGTGTATTGTCCGGGGGAGAAAAAGTTAGATGCATGCTTTCAAAAGTAATGTTGGCTAATCCAAATCTATTGCTAATGGATGAACCAACCAATCACTTGGATTTGGAATCAATAACCGCAATGGACAAGGCATTGACTGAATTTACTGGAAATCTAATTTTCACTTCTCATGATCATCATTTGATGCAAAACAATTCAAATAGAATTATCGAGATTACTCCAAACGGAATGCTAGACAAACTGATTAGCTTTGATGAATATTTGGCTTCTAGTGAAATTAAGGCAGAGAGAGAAAAATTGTATGGTCAAGTAGCAACAGCTTAATTTTCACCATTGGCTTTGTTTGTTTGTCCTAAGACTTGCAAATAAAATCATGGGACTTTGTGTCTTATTTTTCCCTTTCTAATTGTCCTTGTATAATAAATTAATAAAAAAATAAAAAAGCCCCCCACTTACTCCAAAGTGAGGGGCTAAACAGATTTTACGAGATACCCAAATTCTCGTCTTTGTTTATTTTACAAGCAAAAACTTTTTACTTGTAGTAACAGAACCATTGTTAACTGAAAGGAGGTAAATCCCATCAGGAAACATTGAAAGATCGTAGTGTTGTTGAAACTCTTCGACAAAATCTGTTTTGAGACGCGTAATCTCCCAGCCTCTTATATCAGTAATTATAACTGTAAACTCCGCAGCTTCTTTAGCTGAAAATCTTAAATTCAAATTTCCATTACTCGGATTTGGCCCCAGCGTAAATTGTTCAAAATTTATTTCATTTAAACCTGAAATATCTTCTACTGTTATGTATCCTTCTTTAACTTCTTCATCTTCTCCAGCTGAATTTGTTACTTTAAGTAGAACTGGATAGGTGCCTGGATTTTCATAAAAAACAGTGTGTGGCCCCTCCCCTTCTGCCTCATTTGGCAAACCTCCTGGGAACGTCCATCTCCAACTATCTGGATCATTAATTGACAAATCAGAAAATTGAACGCTTTGCAATGGTTCAATCATGGTTTGATTCGAGGTGAAATCACAGATTGGTGCAAGAACGGGAGCCTCCACTGTTACAAATGCAGTTTTCATATTAATATCCGATCCACTCGAATTCGTCACGATCAAAGTAACATCAAAAGTTCCTGGTGTATTGTAAACAACTGTATGTGGCCCTTCTGTATTTGCACTTATTGGGTCTCCTCCAGGAAATGACCATTGATAGGCCGTTGGTTCATTGGTTGAATTGCTGGAAAATAGAATGGCATTCCCCGCTACAATGCTTGTATTGTTGGCTGTAAAGAATGAAACAGGTGGCAGATTTTGGGGATTGACAGTTATGTAAGATTCTTTTAGTTCGACATTGATACCAGCAATATTATCAGCTGCAAGAGTTACGTCATAGCTTCCTTCTGTATTGTAAACCACTGTATGTGGTCCTGGCCCATTGGCTGAAGAGGGCGTACCGCCTTCAAAAGTCCAGATTAGATTATCAGCATTGTCGGTCGTTTGATTGGTGAATACAACACTTTCAGTTTCTGAAATTTCTGTAATTGAAGCGTAAAAATCTGGAACTGGTGGAACCACCAATTCTGTTATCTCTATATTCACTGTCTTGACATCACTTGCGACACTATTGGAGACCAACAAACTAGCAGTATAGGTACCTGGCTGGTTGAAAGTTACCAATGGACTTGGTTCTGAGCTAGAACTCGGTGTAACATCTGGACCAGTAAAAGTCCAAGTATAACTATCTGGAAAATTTGTTGATGCATCAGAAAATTGAACATTAACGGGTGCATCTCCTCCATTAGGAGTATAAGTGAAATCTGAAACCGGAGGCAAAATGGCTTCACTAATGTTAACCATGTAATCCTCTGTCTCTCCAGAAAAACCACCTAAATCACAATTTTCAGCTAAACTATTGTAACTCATTATTATTCGCATTCTGGTCAAGCCTGTTGCCGCACTTTCAGGAACGGAAAATTGTCCGGTCATAATTGCCGTAGAGCCGTCAGAGGCAAACAACATTTCTCCATCATCAAATGATCCACTTTGATCTAAGTCCATCCAAACCTGCCAAAATTCCCCCCAACTAGATCCCGAAAAACCAGGAGTCAATTCGAAAGAGTTTACCTCGCCTTTTTCAAAACTTAAAGCCAAAGAAGTATAATCGCCGAAACCACAATTATCACCAGACACATTTGAGAATCCAGAAAACAAAACTCTTTCAATCCATTCAAAACCCGTGTTTCCGCCAGAAGCGCAGTAAGATGCCAATCCCATTCCACTTGGAATGATGTTTATTATATATTCTTCAACTTCTCCAAATCCGAATGAACCACAAGGCCCCGAAATACTACTGTAGTTCATAATTACCCTGAGATGGGTTTCGCCAGTTAAGGCATCAGCTGGAATTGTTATCGTTCCATTCACTTCATTTTGTCCCGAATCCAGAAAAACCATTTCCCCCTCATCGATGTAGTCGTTGTCTTGGTTGTAATCTATAAATACTGCAAAATTCTCAGTAAATATTTCAGAAGCATAATCAGCACTTATTTCGAGATCGTATTCCCTTCCTTTTTGAAATGATTTAACATTCAAATCATTGAAATATTCATAACCGGTAGAGTTTGCGCCACTGCCATTCCTGAGACATCCCATACCAAAGAAATCAATCCATTCTTCAGAAATATTGTTGGCATTGGCTTCACAATAGCTACTGAAGCAAGAAGCTGCAACCTCCACAAAATAAGTTTCGCTTACAGAAGGGCAAGCAGGGGATCCTGGAGCTCCAAAATAACTTCTAGTAACTGTATAGTTGGTGCTTACTGTAGGATTCACATTGAATCCAGAAATTCCTACGGCTGTAGTGTTAGAAGAGGGATCAATGCTGAGGGAGAAACAATCCAAACAAGTTGGTGGACATGAACCATCAGCATTTGATGGCTCCAATGGAGGGTTGGCCAAAAATACTGTTTCACCAGGACAAATATTAATCTGAGCGACCAATGTATTTGAAGTGAATAGCAGCATGGCCAATATAAATATCAGCGAATTAATGAGTGTTGTTGTTAAGTAACCTTTTGTCATGATTTTAATTTTTTAAAAATTTCCAAAATTGCTAAATAGGAGCGTCTTATTTAGCAACCAAGTATTTTTGATGAAACAAAAATCATATTGTTTTTTCTAATATAAATATAGTTTAATTTTATCAAAAATAATACTTTCTATAATTATTTTTCTAACAAAAAAAATAAATTCATTGGCAAAATCACAAATCTAAATTTACTATTTAAGTAATTGATTAAGTGTTTGACTTTAAGGAAGTTTGGATTGGTCGTAAAGGCAGGGAATCAGGATTCCTATATCATCATTTAATACAAAACAATGAAAAAAGAATGAGCAAACAGGATATTACAAACAGGATGATGCAAATAACCTGAGTTCGATTTTGAACCTATTGATTATCAGGCAGTAGCAAAATTCACTATCTTGATTTTATTGAAATTCCGGACATTTGTCACAGCGCCGGCTGCCCGGTTTAGCAGAGGAATTTGCTTAAATCCGTTTAAAAAAAATGCTGTTTGAGCCTACTCAATTTAAATAATTCCAGTCATCAAATCTTTTAGAAAACCTAATATATTCTCAATAAAGCGAGTTTATTTTTTTTAGGATTTAAGTGAGTTTCGAAGCGTTAAGAAATGACGTAAGTCCTTGATTTTTCGTCATTTTTATCAAGAAAAATGACAGGCAAATAGTATCAAAATATTCGGACC
>CALBCY010000034.1 GCA_937927195.1 uncultured Chitinophagales bacterium | reverse complement strand
TTGCCTATGATAAATGTTGCTGGGACAGGTAAAATATCCTCTTCATTTCCATTTGCTTTTCTAGTGTTGTTAAGGACAAATTTATAAAAGCTTGGAACAGTTTCTTTGTTAAGGTGAAATGAAACACCGAAATTGTTCATGATCTGATATTCCTTATCATGTATTATTGAAAAAGTGGCTCCAGTTTTACCAATCATTTTTTCAATCGATGGTCCTTCTTCAGGTGTTACGACTATAACAGAAGTGTTTAAATCTAAAACCAACTGTAAGCTATCTTGTAGTTGGCTCAAGTGTTTTTTACAATATGGACACCAACTGCCCCTGTAAAAAATCAATAGAATATTTTCGGCCTCTTCTAATATTTGAGAAGAATTTACAAATTTTTCATTCTGATCGATTCCTTGTATTGGTGTTGCTTTTTCACCAACACTTAAAGGCTCCATTTCATACTGAGCATTTAGTTGAATGAACAAAAAGAAACAGCTAATTAGATTGAGAAATAATTTTTTAGACATGTTTTGGCTTAAATTTCCTTGTAATGAGAACGGCAAGAACAGTCAAATAGTTGATCGCCGAGCTGAAGCATTTTTAAAATGGGTAGAATTGTTAAATGAAAGACTTTCTTAATTTCAGAATAGTTGTTATTAAGGTGGTTTTTTAGGCTTTTTTATAATATACCAGATAGCTAAATGCAACAACATCAAAGATGAAATGTGAACAAATAGCAGAGATTAATCCCAAATGAATAAACAAGTAGCCCATTCCTGCAGTTATGATTACTGATAAAATTCCGATCACGCTCAATCGCCAATTTTGGGGATTCAAATAACCGTGGAGGAAAACAAAAATAATGGCCGTTAACCATACACCTATAAAAGGTTGAATTCCGGCTCTAAAAAAAACTTCTTCTCCTACTCCAGCACAAAAGGAATAAAATATTATGTCCTCAAAGTTTGGATTGAAATTTTCAAAAATTTTATTAGAAAACTGAGAGATGGCTGGTTTGATGAATTCTATTTGAGAAACAAAAACCATTAGCAGACCAGCCAGAATTCCGTAAGTAGTACCAATTAATAATTGCCACGGCCAACTTTCACCTCCGAACAAGGCATCCCGGACAGGAATGTCTTGAAATACATAAATTAATAGCACTCCCAAAGCTGAAAACCCAAAAAGGGTAAAAATACCAGCCAATTTTACAATGGTATCTTTTTCCAAAATAATTTATTCTAATGAAAACGATAGGATTCTAATTGAACCAATAAAACAAAATAGTTCGTTTCTTCTTTTTTTGCCAAAGACATAATTATATCGCTTTTATTTCAAAGCATCAAAATATTATTCTTTCATTTTCAATTTTTGGGATAAAAAATGTAATCCTTAACAGAAAGATCATTCTTTGTCCCAATAAACATTGAGGATCGGCAATATATCAAAATACAAAAATACATTCAATTTAATCAAAAATTTGACTCGAATAAATGTATATTCGGCCATTTTCGACTTGCAAAATGATTGTTTTAACATTATATAAGTGAGATGATAGCTATAAAAGATAAGTTGGTTAGTCGTGATTTAGTTGACAAAGATTTTGTGTGTAATCTCAATAAGTGCAAAGGAATGTGTTGTGTACTTGGAGATCAAGGCGCAACTGTGGAAAAGGAGGAAGCCGAGATCTTGGAAAAGGTTTATGATAAAGTCAAGCCATATTTAACAGAAAAAGGAATCGCAGAAATAGAAAAAAGAGGGGTGGTTGTTTTGGATAAAGATGGCATTTTTGAGACGCCACTTGTTGACAACAAGGAATGTGCTTATGTTGCTTTTGATGAAAAAGGTGTGGCACTGTGCGGAATAGAAATGGCGCAGAGAGACGGGCTTATTGATTTTAAAAAACCAGTCTCTTGTCATTTGTATCCGGTGAGGATTACAAAATATGAAATGTACGATGCTGTTAATTATGAGAAATGGGAAATTTGCAAACCAGCTTGTACCTTGGGGAAAGAACTTTCAGTTCCTGTTTATAAATTTCTAAAAGAGCCCTTGATTCGGAAATATGGAGAAGGATTTTATGAGGAATTGGACAGGGCTGCTCAGCATCTTAATGATGCGAAAAAAGAAGATTGAATTTTATTTTATTGAAACTAGTATTGAAAAACAAAAATGAGTTTTGTAAAAACATTTGGTGGAGCTGTTTTTGGTGTTGATTCAACCACAATTACTGTGGAAGTAAACGTCAGTTTTGGATCGAAATACGAACTCATTGGTTTGCCTGACAATGCCATAAAAGAAGGTGCTTCCAGAATTCGAGCAGCAGTAAAAAATATCGGCTATAAAATGCCTGGTAAAAAAGTAGTGATTAACATGGCTCCTGCCGATATTAGGAAAGAGGGCTCGGCCTATGATATGACTATTGCAATAGGTATTCTAGCTGGAACAGAACAAATTCCTGTAGAAGAAATAAGCCAATACATAATTATGGGGGAGCTGTCATTGGATGGTAGCCTCAATCCTATTAAAGGAGCGCTTCCAATTGCAATTCAAGCAAGAAAGGAAGGTTTTAAGGGGTTTATTTTACCAAAACAAAACGCAAAAGAAGCTGCTATAGTCAACAATCTCGATGTTTTTGGAGCAGAAAACTTGCTCGATGTGGTTCGTTTTTTCGAAGGTGAAAAATCAGTTCTCAAAAAAGAAGTCTATGATACGAGAGAACACTTTGTTGAGAATTTAAACGCATCAGAAGTTGATTTCTCCGATGTCCGTGGACAAACAAATATAAAAAGAGCTTTGGAAATTGCTGCTGCTGGTGGGCACAATGTCATTTTAATTGGTCCTCCAGGTGCAGGAAAAACAATGTTGGCTAAAAGAATTTCTACAATACTTCCCCCCTTGGAATTGAATGAGGCTTTGGAAACAACAAAAATTCATTCAGTTGCTGGTAAATTGCCTTCTGGTTCATCGCTTTTGTCCATGCGTCCATTCAGGTCTCCTCATCATACGGTAAGTGACGTTGCTTTGGTTGGAGGTGGACAAACACCCTCGCCGGGAGAAATTTCACTAGCGAACAATGGTGTCCTTTTTCTCGATGAATTACCAGAATTTAAAAGAGCGGTACTCGAAGTTCTCCGTCAGCCGATGGAAGAAAGGCGGATTACCATTTCAAGAGCAAGGTTTACGGTAGATTATCCTGCCAATTTCATGTTGGTCGCTTCAATGAATCCTTGTCCTTGTGGGTATTACAATCATCCTGATAAAGAATGTGTTTGTGCCCCGGGTGTTGTTCAGAGATATATGCAGAAAATTTCAGGGCCATTGCTTGATCGGATAGATTTACATGTGGAGGTGACACCAGTTTCTTTCAATGAGCTTATTGGAAAAGAGGAGTGTGAGCAAAGTTCTGAAATTCGAGGCAGGGTAATAAAATCAAGAGAAGTACAGCACAAGCGATTTGAGGAATGGCCGCAGATTTATTGCAATGCCCAAATGCCTTCCCAAAAAATTAGAGAGTTTTGTGAAATAGATGAACTGAGCAATAAATTGCTCAAAAATGCTATGGAAAAACTTGGATTATCAGCAAGGGCTTATGACAGAATTCTAAAAGTAGCCAGAACCATTGCTGATCTTGCAGGTACAGAAGAAATAAAGTTTGAACACATTGCCGAAGCCATTCACTTCCGTAGTCTCGACCGAGACGGCTGGGCATCTTAAAATTGCCTTTTTACTATTAAATGTCCTATGTTTTTATTATTTTTCTATCTAGAAAAGTTAAATAAATAATTGTCCAGTTTTTTAAATTAAATTTTTTTTAACAAGCTGGTAAACCCAATTAAATCGGACACTTAATTTTTCTTTATCCCTTAATATAAAATTAACCCAGTAAAGAGATATACCTTTTGAATTACATGTATCTTTACATATAAAAAATTGGCATCGCTTCAAGTAACCTGTTTGAAAAATCCATTTTCTTACTATTTCTTGATAGCAAACCAAGGAACAAAAATTCTACTCTTTTTATTGGAACTGCGACTTCTTTGATTGGTGAAATCGCTTCATCAAGAGAATATGATAATATTATATAGAAAATTCATTGATTTTAATTATTAACATAAAATTTAATTACTAATTCTAAACATCATGAAAAAAATTATTCTATCCTTTATTTTTTGTCTTATGCCATTCTTCTTGTTTGGCCAAAACCCTTATGTGAATGAAATCCATTATGATAATGATGGTGGAGATGTAGGTGAGTTTATAGAAGTTTGTGTTCCGACAGGATTCACAGGTGCCTTATCCGATGTAACGCTTACGCTTTACAATGGTAACAATTGTGATGTAACTGGTACACCCACAACTTTAGATTTATTCGTTGTGGGAGGTTCAGATGCAAATTGCACTTATTATACTTTTTCCACTTCAATTCAAAATGGCTCTCCTGATGGATGGGCACTTGATGTTGCTGGAACAGTTACAGAGTTTCTGACTTACGAAGGAAGCTGTACTGCCATTGATGGCCCAGCAAGTGGAATGACTAGTACAGATATTGGAGCTGAAGAGATCTCAACTACTGCAATAGGATTGTCTTTGCAATTGGTAAATGGAACTTGGGTTGGACCTCTTGCCGAAACACCAGGAGCAACCAATGCAAGTGGAACCACGGGTTGTACTGATATGGCTGCTTGTAATTACGATGCAGCTGCGACAATAGATGACGCATCTTGCTTTTCTGTGGGAGATTCCTGTGATGACGGTGATGCCGGTACATCAGGTGATGTTTATGTAGATTGTAATACTTGTGAGGGAATTGGTGGCTTAACAAGCTGCTCAACGGTTGCTTGTGGCGATTTTGAAATTGTAGAAGTTGCAGTCAATTCGCAAGGTGATACTTGGTCTTGTTCAGGCGACGCTTGGACTGCAAATGGATTTACAGGAACAGCAGGAGAAACATCAGATCTTTGGTTGGTAATTGGCGAGTATGATCTAACAGGAAGTACCTCTCTTTATTTAAATCTTGATGCTGCTAGATCCTTTACAGGATCAGACCTAGAAGTTTTTTATACAACAGATTATTCTTCTGCTTGTCCTTCAGATGCAACTTGGGTTAGTGGAGGAGTTATTTCTGAACCAGGTACAGGATTGGCTATTGATCTTTCAGGAGCTGCAGGAAATTCAGCTGTATACATAGCAATACAGTATTTGAGTGGTTCAGCAGGTGGTGCGACGGCAGGTTGGACTGTTTCTAATGTTTCAGTTTCTGCGGATGTTTGCCCAGCTGTAAATGCAGCAGTTGTTTCTGCTTGTACAGTGACTTTTGATTGTCCTACAGAAATGGCCAATATTGGAGATGCTTGTGATGATGCTGATGCTACAACTGAAAACGACGCAATTCAGGCAGATTGTTCATGTGCAGGAACAGCAATCACTTTTGATTGTCCTACAGAGATGGTGAACATTGGAGATGCTTGTGACGATGGAGATGCTGGTACAACAGGAGATGTAATACAGTCTGATTGTACTTGTGCAGGAACTTCAACTGCAGGATGCCCAGGAGCATTCATTAGTGAATTTGGCTATGATTGTGATGTTAGTGATGGAAACGAAGCTGTAGAGGTTTGTGTGCCAAATACATTTACAGGAAGTTTAGCAGATTTGCAATTAGACCTTTACAATGGAAGTTCTAGTCAATTGAGTGTTTACTCAACAATTACATTGGATATGTTTGTTGCAGGAGCGGATGATGGAACCAATACCTATTATAGTTGGGTACCAGGAACAGGAAGTGCCATTCAAAATGGTGCACCTGATGGAATGGCTTTAAGCTATCAAGGAGCAGCCTGTGAATTTATTTCATACGAAGGAACACTAACAGCAGCTGATGGCCCAGCGATGGGATTAACCAGTACGGATGTTGGCGTAAGTCAAGTTGGGACGACTACTTGTGATGAAACGATCCAGTTAGTTGGAGGCGTTTGGGTCAATGCTTGTGCAACAGTAGGAGCAGTAAACAGTGCTGATGCTTGTGTAGAAGATTGCCCTGGTGTTGGAAATATTGGAGATGCTTGTGATGATGGAGATGCTGCAACAGAAAATGATTTAGTACTAGCAGATTGTTCTTGTGCAGGAACAGTACCAACTTTTGATTGTCCTACTGAAATGGTCAACTTTGGAGATGCTTGTGACGATGGAGATGCGGCTACTATAGGAGATGTAATTCAAGGTGATTGTACTTGTGCAGGATCTATACCTGGCGATTGCCCAGGAGCATTTATTAGTGAATTTGGATATGATTGTGATGTCAGTGATGGCAACGAAGCTGTGGAGGTTTGTGTGCCAAATACATTTACTGGAAGCTTAGCAGATTTGCAATTAGATCTTTACAATGGAAGTTCTAGTCAATTGAGTGTTTACTCAACAATTACAATAGATATGTTTGTTACAGGAGCTGATGATGGAACCAATACTTATTATAGTTGGGTGCCAGGAACAGGAAGTGCCATTCAAAATGGTGCACCTGATGGAATGGCTTTAAGCTATCAAGGAGCAGCCTGTGAATTTATTTCATACGAAGGAACACTAACAGCGGCTGATGGCCCAGCAATGGGATTGACCAGTACGGATGTTGGGGTTAGTCAAGTTGGTACAACAACTTGTGATGAAACGATCCAATTAGTAGGAGGCGTTTGGGTTAATGCTTGTGCAACAGTAGGAGATGCCAACAGCGATGCCGCTTGTGCAGAAGATTGTCCAGGAGTAGGAAATATTGGAGATGCTTGTGATGACATGGATGCAACAACAGAAAATGATGTTGTTCAAGCAGATTGTTCATGTGCTGGAACAGCTATTACCTTTGATTGTCCTATTGAAATGGTCAACATTGGAGATGCTTGTGACGATGGAGATGCTGCAACAGAAAATGATGTTATATCAGCAAATTGCGAATGTGCTGGAACAGCAACGGGTGTTTCTGGTTGTACAGATATGAATGCATGTAACTACGATGCAACAGCAACGACTGACGATGGTTCTTGCTATTTAGTTGGTGATGTTTGTGATGATGGTGATCCTGCGACGAGTGGTGATGTTTACACAGACTGTGCAACTTGTGCAGGAACGACTATTGGCCCGGCTTGTGAAGCCTATTCTGTAGGAGATTGCGGAACACCAATTGAAGATTTTACGGGATTTGATGGTTCTGGTTTTGCATCTAGCCCTGCTGCTGGTCAGCTTTGCTCTAGTGCATGGACCATTGACGGAACAAGCGATGACTACACTGCTGGTGGAGAGAATACGGCTGGTGATTTTGCTAAAGGAACGACGACAGGTGGAGAAAGTAGTGGTGGTATTTATGGTTACGATGATGGAGCTGGAGACAATGCAATGTGGTTCCAGCCAACAGGAGGAGATTTAACGCCAGGTTCAGCTACAATGCAAGTATGCAACAATTCAGGAGCTTCGATTACTGACCTTGAAGTTGCTTACGATTTGATTGTTTTAAATGATGCTGATCGTGCGAGCTCTTTCAACTTTGCTTTCTCTTTGGATGGTGTAACTTTTACAGCAGTTCCGAATTTAGACTATACTAGTCCAGAATTAAATGATGGAAGCTTAACAACAAATAACCAAACCTATACTATAGCAGGTGTAAATCTTGCAGATGGAGATTGTATTTGGATACAATGGCAAATAGGTGAAGTATCAGGAAGTGGATCTAGAGATGAGTTTGGATTGGATAATATTTCAGTTTGTCCTGGAACAGCAGCGGCTTGCGAGTCTGATGCTGGTAATTTCCCATGGGGCAACTAATTTTTCAAGATCAATTCTAGCGAATTGAATTGTAAACAATTTTTAAATCTTGAAAAATTAATATAGAATGAAATATAAAATTTTAAAATTATTCATAATGGCCTGCTGGCTGATTGGTATGATGGGACTTCCCGTCTTCTCTCAGGGCAGTGAGCTAGAAATATGCAACTGTGATGGTTCATCAGGCAGTCTTGTGGCAGTCTCTGAACCAGGCACTTTCAACGATACTTATACTCAGGTATATTTGTTGTTGGATGAAAATGGTGCAATTATTCAGGTTTCTTCGGATGGAACTTTTCCTGATGTTGAAACGGGTGAATACACCGTATATGCTCTAAATTACGATCCCGCAGATTTGCTGATCAACGATATAACTGATAATATTGAAATCGGTGATACATTGTTAAACAATCTTACAGTAGGAAACTTTGAAAGCCCATGCCACGATTTGGCTGGACCTGGAGAGGCAACTGTCAATCAATGTGCATTGGCAACCGAAACAATGCTGTCCGCAACAACTTGTGACCCATTAATGGCCGGAATGAGTACGGTAACTTTGGCAACATCTTCAGGATGTGACAGCCTTGTTACTACTAACACCACATTACTGGCCAGCGATACAACTAGATTAACGGTTTCAAGTTGTGATATTGATGTGATGACAATTGATACTGTATTTCTTCAAGCTTCCGTGGGTTGTGACAGTTTGGTGATTACAACAAATATTCCATTGTCAGATTCACAAAGTAATTTCTCAGCGACTACCTGCATTCCGATTAATGTTGGTATTGATACCACAATTTTGTTGAATGCTGTAGGTTGTGATAGTTTGGTGATTACTGCAACGACCTTGTCTGCAAGTGATACAACATTTCTTAGTGCAACTACTTGTGATCCAGCTCTAGCGGTAAATGATACCATTACTTATGCTGGTCAAATTTGTGACAGTACTGTGATTACCATTACTAATTTGTTGGCTTCTGATCAAACAAACCTTGTAGCCACTACTTGCGATCCTTCTATGGTTGGAATAGATACCATGACAATGGCTAATGCTGTAGGCTGTGATAGTTTGGTTATTACTGAAACTACTTTATTGGCTTCTAGTCAAACAAATCTTACTGCTACTTCTTGTGATATGAATGCAGTCGGAATTGATACCATGACGATGGCCAACGCCGTAGGCTGTGACAGTTTGGTTATTACAGAAACTACTTTCGTTGAAAGTGATGAAACGGTTCTTCCCGATGTACTGACTTGCGATGTAAACTTAGTTGGTTTAGACACCGTCATTATGACAAATCAAGGTGGCTGCGATAGTCTGGTTATTACGAACACAATTTTGGATAATTGCACGAATCCTACTGTATTAGAGGTTTGCAACTGTGATGGTTCTGCTGGTACTCTAGTTGCTATTGCTGAACCAGGAACTTTTGATGAAAACAAAACTCAGGTTTACTTATTGCTTGATTCTAATGGTGCAATTGTAGATGCAAATGATAATGGAACATTCAGTTCTGTTGCCACGGGTGTTTATGAAATTTATGCCTTGAATTACGATGCGGCTGATGCCAATGCGAATTTGGTTACTGATAATATTGAAATTGGTGATGTCTTATTAGACAATCTAGCTGTCGGAAGCACTGCTTCTCCTTGCTATGATTTGGAAGGCCCTGCTTCGGCTTCGGTCAACCAATGTGGTCAGAATACAGAAACCAATTTGACAGCCACTACTTGTGATATGAGTATGGCAGGTGTTGAAACAGTAACAATGATGACACAAAACGGCTGTGATTCTTTGGTTATTACGACGACGACTTTTGTTGATAGTGATGAAACGAATTTGTCTGCAACTACTTGCGATCCTGCGATGGTTGGAATGGCAACAGTGACATTGATGAATTCTGCAGGTTGTGACAGTCTTGTTATAACAACTACAACCTTGTCAGAAAGTGACACAACTAGACTGGAATTGTTTACTTGTGATGCTGCAATGGTTGGTTCAGACACTGTTGTATTGGCTGGACAATTGTGCGATTCTTTAGTAATCACAACAACAACCTTGTTGGCCTCAAGTGAAACGAACTTGGATGCGACAACTTGCGATCCAGCAATGGTAGGAGTTGAGACAGAAACATTAACGAATGCAGCAGGCTGTGACAGTTTGGTAACGACTACGACGACCTTATTGGCCTCGAGTCAAACCGACTTAACAGCGACAACTTGCGATCCTGCTTTGGTAGGAGTTGAAACAGAAACATTAGTGAATGCCGCAGGCTGCGACAGTTTGGTTGTTACAACAACAACCTTAAGTGATACTCCTGGAAATACAATGGACATTGTTCAACCAACTTGTGCTGTAAGTACAGGAAGCGTAAGCCTTACAGATATTACTACAATTGGATTCAATTATGGAATTTCATCAGGTAGTACTTTCACAGGAACAACAGATATCGCATCTGTGGACGGGTCAAATGGTTTTGCAGATTTGGCAGCAGGCGAATATGTCATTAGAATTGTTAGTGCCGATGGATGTTCCATTGACATTGCAGTTACTTTAGTTGAGGCAGTCGGTTGCAACCCAAGTACAAATATTACAAATGTTTGCCCTTGTAACGGAGATGTACCAACCATAGTCTCAGAAGCTGAGCCTGGAACTTTCACAGAAGAAGGACATACACAGGTTTATATATTCACAGATACGGATGGAGATATCATCATGAGCAATACTACCGGGTCATTCGATGTTTCAGCTTTGGATGATGGTGGGTATCTGGTTTATGCCTTGAATTTTGCCAATGTTGATTCAGCAGGAATAGTTCCTGTTTATGAAGATGGCCTAAATGTTTCAGGGTTTACAACTGGTAACCTTTTGGGTTGCTTTGAATTCCTCGGCCCACAAGCTGTTTCGGTCAATGCATTTGGTTGTGGATGCGTGGTTGATTGTGGAACAGTTACTGCGCCGCTCGTTACGGACATAAATGTTTGTTCAGGTGGTTCAACTTTACTTGATTTAACAACTGCTGATTGTTCTGAATTATTCTTCTCAGAATACATTGAAGGTTCAGGTCAAAACAAGGCATTGGAAATATTTAATCCAACAGGTGCTGTTATAGATCTTGCTCCTTATAGAGTTAAGGTATCTGGTAACGGTGGACAGTTCTTAAATCAATATGATTTAACAGGATTTATACAACCAGGTGGTGTTTTCCTTATTGCAAACATCGATGCTGATTTAGCATTGTCATCCATTGCTGATGTAACCTTGGACTTCCCAAGTGTTGTTCACTTCAATGGAGATGATGCCATCTTCCTCGTTGATACACTTGCAATGGATACATTGGATTTGATCGGTCAGATCGGTGTAGATCCAGGCGATTCTTGGATCGTTGGATCAGGTGCAACCAGAGATTTCACGCTTATCAGAAATTCCACAATAACGGAAGGAAATGATAACTGGAATGGCGGACAGAACGAATGGGATGTTCAAGCTCAGGATTATTTTGATGATTATGGAACGCATAATTATACACCAGATCCTTGCCCGGGCATTTCATATAACTTCTATGCCGATGCTGCTTTGAGCGACTTGGTTTCTGGTGGAGCATTGACATACGATCCAATGACTGCCAACGGAACAAGCACTGAGCTTTGGATTACCAAATTGCAAGGAGATTGTGAAAGTGATCCAACAGCAATAAGTGTTTTAGTAAGCAATCCTCCGTCAGCAACTTTGGCTGATACGGCTTTTGTTTGTAATGGAACAGATGGTGCTTATTCAAACACGATTGATTTAAATGATTTCATCCTAACTGGCCCAACAGATGGAACAGGAAGCTGGACTGATGCAATGGACAATCCATTAACAACAACAGTATTTAATGGTGATACCATTATTCCAAATATAGGTTATACCTATAACTATACTGTGAATCCACCATCAGGATCTACATGTGATGCAATCAGTACTTCTTTGGTATTGTTTGTTGAAAATTGCACAGGAGATCCTTGTACTGGAATTCAGGCTCCAATTGTAAATGACATTACATTGTGTGGAGATGCTTCTACAGAGGTTACTCCATTCGGTGGAGGGTTTAATTCTCAAAGTGTTTTGGAATCTTTTGATGATTGGTTTGATGGTTCTTATGGAGGTCTTGCTTTCTATACAGATCCACAAGGTGGAATGTGGGAAAGTTTCAATACGATTTCAGGAGACGACAATGCATTAAGCGGAAATGTCATCAGATTTAATGACGACAGTGGCATGAATGAATATCTGCAATACAACGGACTGGACGGCAATGGTAAAGACAATGGAATTGGATTGATTTCATTCTACTATGCTCACTGGAACGGAAATGATGCAGCAGTTTCCTTCCAAGTTCAGTACTCTACAGATGGAGGAACGACCTGGGAAAATGTTGGAGAAGTAACTTCTGCAACGACTACTGATTATACCTTGTTCTCTGAAGTTGTAAATTTGAGCGAAAACGATGTGCTAGTAAGAATTATCTCAATTGAAGATGATGAAAGATTGTTGATTGATGATCTAGTAATCACCGATGCTGTAAATCTTATTTATAGTTTCTACAGTGATGCTGGCTTAACAAACTTGTTGAACTCAGGTGAAACTTATGATCCAATGACGGCATCTGGATCAACAGATTCTATTTGGGTAAGTGTAGCCGTTGATGGATGTGAAAGTGAAGCAGCTGTAATGGCTGTAGTGAACAATCTTCCTCCTAGTGCCACAGTACCTTCTTCCTATGCATTGTGTGATGTAGAAGGAGGAGCCAATCCTACCAGCATTAACTTGGATGACTTGGTAACTGATGGACCAAACAATGCTGGGAATGCATTCTGGTTTGATTCAGCTGGAAACTTGGTTTTCCCTGCAACAGCCAATGCAGCTGATATTGGCACAGATAGTACTGCTGTTTATTCTTTAACCATTTTGCCTGGAGATCCAAGTTGTGATCCTGTTTCTTATGATGTATCAATTTCGGTTGACATTTGCGATGTGGCTGGTCCTTGCGATAATTTTGCTGCTCCAACAGTTATGGATATAGCAATTTGTGAAGGCGAAGGAAGTACAGAAATTATTCCATCTGGTGGTGGCAATGGTTCTGCAGTTCAATACAATTTCTATACAGATATTGGATTGACAACTTTGATGGCAACAGGAAGCTCTTATGATCCGGCTGCGGCTGGTCAGGTTTGGGTAACTGCGACAGATGCTACATGTGAAAGTGAAGCAGCAGTGGTTACGATTGAAATTTCATCAGCAACGGCAACAGCAACTGTCACAGACGGTCAAACAATTTGTAATGTAGCAAATGACTTTGTCGCAACACAAATATTTTTGGTTGATTTAGTAACAGGTGAAACTGGTGGAACATTTACTGATGCGGATGGCAATACAGTTACGGAAGCTGATGGAACCGTTCTTGGAATAGGTACTTACAACTATACTTATACCATTGCTGGTAATGGAAATTGTACAGATAATGTTTATACTTTCTCTTTAATAGTTGATGATTGTGCAGTTACAGATTGTTCTGATTTTGCTCTGCCATTTGTCAATGACATAGCAATTTGTGAAGGAGAGGGGAGCACTGAAATCATTCCTACCGGTGGAGGATTTGACAACAGTGTAGTCAGTTATAATTTCTATACGGGTTCTACCTTAATTACAAATGGAACATCTTTCGATCCGGGAGCTGCTGGAACCTTCGGGGTTTCTGCGACTGATGGAGACTGTGAAAGTGGCATCGTTCCTATTACGATTGAAATTAGTCCTGCAACGCCAACTGCTTTTGTCGAATCAACAACTATTTGTGACAGTCCTGCTGAAGGAAATTCAACAGTGGTTTTGATTGATTTAATCACAAGTGGAGATATGAATGGAATGTTCCTAGACGAAGATGGCAATACTGCCATGTCAGTTGATGGCGAGGCTTTGGGTGCTGGTGAATATGACTACACCTACGTGATTGAAGGAAGCGGTTCATGTTCTGGTAATTCTTACTTGTTGACCGTTACAGTGGAGGATTGCGATGTTGATCCATGCAATAGTTTAATTGCTGCACCAGCTGTGATCTGTAATCCACAAGGAAGTTTGTACAACTTGCTTATTACAATGGAAGGTGGTGATGCTGGTGAAAATGGATACATTGTAACCAACAACTTTACAGGTGAAGTAAGCAATGCTTCAGGTGGACCGAATGTTCAATTTGGACCGTTTGAAGGTGGAACTGGTTACTCTTTTACAATAGCAGTAGCTGACAATCCAGATTGTTCGACAACAATAGAAGAAACACTGGTAGATTGTGTTACAACTTCTGTTGAATTGTTGAGCTTTGATGGAACCGTGAAAGTGGAAGGAAACTATTTATTCTGGACCACAGCCTCGGAGAGAGACAATGATCAATTTGTTTTGATGCATTCTAAAGATGGGCAAAACTTTACTGCAGTAAATGAACAGTCTGGCGCAGGCAATAGCAATGTAGCTGCGAACTATGATTTCATGCATGTAGATGCTCCAATTGGAATCAACTATTACCGTTTAGATCAATACGATTTCGATGGTACCATGAGTCGTTCAAACATTGTGGTCTTGTTCAGAAATGCGATCGAAGGAATTTTGAGTATCAGTCCTGTACCAGCATATGATTTCATGCAAGTTAAATTTAACAGCCTTGAAGCTGGTGAAATGCTTGTTCAAATTCACGATGCTGCAGGAAGACTGGTAGATCAAAAATCTTTGTTTGCTGAATCGGGTGACAATTCTTTGCAATGGGACGTTACCTCTTATGCGAATGGAATTTACTTCTTGTCAGTTAAGCAAGGCAATGAAGTTATGAGCCGCAAGTTTATCAAAGAATAGATTCTTTAATAGCTTAGGGTAAAATGAAATAAAAGCCGGAGTAATCATTTATGATTGCTTCGGTTTTTTTTGTTTTTTTGTGAAATGCACCTCAGAACACAAAGAAATAATTTGTGCTATTGTTTCAAGTGAAATATAAAATTAACTTAGCAGCATTTCTATCAGAAAAGACCATCTCATTGGATGGTTTTGCTTCTGGAGTTTACTATTGGTCGCTTGGAGGAGAGAGTGGAAAGTTGGTAGTAGAGTAATGTAAAAAAAACGGTCAGCCAGAGGCCTCAGTGATCTGCATATGGCAAGCTGGAGCTTGCCACGAACCATTCAATGAGTCTCGGCTTGGAAGAATCGATGAGCAGGGAAATGTTTTTTGCTGTCAAGCAGTAGATTTCTCCACAAGGTCGAAATGACAGATGGGGGCTGCCCAAAAGCTGCTTCAGCGGATCGCCGCCCGGCACCGTCCCAAAAGAAGAAGGCTCGCGACGCTCGCGTGCCCACAATTTATTGCCCCAAAAACCGCCCGCGCAGCGAGAAAAAAATCGAACACCGAACACCGAATACCGAACACCGATTTACACAAACTCAAACTTCTCGCCATCAAACAATCCAAGATCGCTCAACTTCAAAGCCGGAATAACCAAAAGGGCCATGAACGATAAAGACATAAATGGAGAAGTCAAAGTGCTCCCCATTTCACGCTTAACCATCTGATCAAGCGCTGTGTAATCTTTGGAAACCTGATAACCATCTGCATCTGTCATCAGTCCAGCTACTGGAAGTGGAATGATTCTTTGCTGATCTTCATATACACCACAAATTCCACCCTTAGATTCAATGATTAAATTAACAGCCTTGGTAATAGATTCATCGTCCACGCCCACACAAATGATGTTGTGAGAATCATGACCAACTGAAGAAGCAATCGCTCCTTTTTTTAATCCAAAATTTTTGATGAAAGCAACAGCAGGTTCCGCTTCCTGATAACGATTGATGACCGTGATTTTTAAAATGTCTTTATCTAGATCAGAGACATTTAAACCATCGACAATTTTCGCATTTAGATCCAATCGGTTTGTAATCAATTCACCGTCTAACACTTCGATCACACTTATTTTATCCGTATTATTTTTTACTTGAAATTGCTCCGCCGTTTTTAACGAAGTATTGAAATTATTCGGATGTTCACTAGGAATGTATTTCAATTTTGATTCGCCTTTCTCTGCAACCATTTCACCATTGATCCATGTTTGCAAAATGTTAAAGTCCTTCGGGTTGTCAATGACGATGAAATCTGCAGGGTCATCTTTTTTTAATAAACCGACATCCAGCTTGTAATGTTTGACCGGATTGATGCAAGCCATTTGTAAAATGTTGAACAGATCATAACCATTGGCCAAAGATCTTTTTACCAACTGATTCAAATGTCCTTCCTCCAAACTATCTGGATGTTTGTCGTCAGAACAAAACATCATGTTTTCATAATATTCAGGCAAAAGCCCAATCAAAGCTTCA
>CALBCY010000033.1 GCA_937927195.1 uncultured Chitinophagales bacterium | reverse complement strand
TTTGAATCCTTATTGGTCAATGCAGATGGCAATGTCTACAATCCCGAAGATTATCTGATCCAGGATTATAGCATTAGTTATGCATATTCAGCGAACCATTTGTTTGACGATGCAGAAGAACTTTCCTCCGAATACGAATATTTGGTTTACGGTGGTTTTGCACCGATCTATGAAGATCAAGGCATGATCGCCTCAGCCAACGATTCCATCGGCTACGAACCGGACTTCGCCCTTCGCGATTTCAAAGTCCGTGGTGGCATGGTCGACCTACCCGAAGCTCGAACAGCCGTTTCAAAAATCTCAGAATTATTGGGCGGTAACAAATGGTTGGGAAAAGAGGCGACCGAAAGCAATTTCAAAGAAAACGCAGGCCGTTACCAAATACTGCATTTAGCGATGCATGGTTTGGCCGATCACCACAATCCGAATTATTCAAAGCTGATTTTCACAAGTGACCCTACTGACACATTAGAAGACAATCACCTCAACTCTTACGAGTTGTACAATATGAAACTAAATGCAGACTTGGCGGTACTCAGTGCCTGCAACACCGGCTACGGCGAACTCAAACGAGGAGAAGGAGTAATGAGCCTTGCACGAGCATTCGCATTCGCAGGCTGCCCCAGTTTGGTCATGAGCCTCTGGTCTGTTCCAAGTGAAGAGACCTCCGATGTCATGCTCGGCTTTTACAAAGAACTCAAAAAAGGAGAATCCAAGCCGCAAGCTCTTCGAACCGCCAAATTGAATTACTTGAATCAAGCTTCTCCAGAAAGAATGCATCCATTCTTTTGGGCAGGCTTCATTCCCATCGGCGACACCAGTCCCGTTTTTGAACCATTCAATTATTTGCTTTATGGTTTTGCAGGAATAATTTTATTTATGCTGCTTTTCTGCTTGGTTTACTTTGTATTGCTGAGGAAGAATTGAATTATTAAATTAAGGAAGTCACTCCTTTCAAAGTGTCTTTTGTGGCAATACAATTTATGTCTATTTGTGGCAATGCGATTTATCGCGTCAATGCCCCTCCTAAACTCAAGCGAACCCAAAAGGCGATTCATCGCCGTTCCAAAAGCATAAGCCGAGCGAAGCGACGGTGCGTCCCAATACCCAACACCAAAAAAACAATATACCTAATCCCTTGACACTCTTCACCCTTCCGAAAATCTTCCGAAATATCCCAATCTTTCTCCCCAAAAGAGGAACTTTTTTGGCCCTATAATTGTAGTTTGTTCTGTAAGATTTTCATAAGATTACAATGCGATGATGAACGGACAAAGAGCAGTAGCTCATTTAGATTTAGATACTTTTTTCGTCTCTTGCGAGCGATTGGTCAACTCATCTCTCAATAACATTCCTCTAATTATTGGTGGTAAGTCAGGTCGGGCTGTCGTGGCTTCTTGCTCCTACGAAGCAAGAAAATTCGGCGTACGCTCCGCTATGCCCATGCGCTATGCATTGCATCTATGTCCACAGGCTACAGTTTTGAAGGGCGACATGGAACTCTATTCCCAAAAATCAAAACTGGTTACGGAGATTCTCAAAGAAAAAGCGCCGCTACTCGAGAAAGCCAGCATCGATGAATTTTACATGGATCTTAGCGGTATGGACAAATACTTTGGTTGTTTCAACTGGACCAAAGAACTGTCAGACACTGTTCTCAAAGAGTCCGGTCTCCCGATCAGCTTTGGACTGTCTATCAATAAGACCGTCGCCAAAATAGCGACGACGGAAGGAAAACCTTTGGGCAAGATCAATGTCGCCGCTCCGCAAGTCAGACCTTTCCTCGATCCACTCAGCGTAGCCAAGATTCCAATGGTCGGACAAAAAACATTCCAACTCCTTTCGAGAATGGGCATCCGCACCATTAAAACCCTTTCCGAAATTCCTCAGGAAATGTCGGTGAAATTAATGGGTAAGAATGGACTCGTCCTCTGGAAAAAAGCCAATGGCATCGACACCAATCCTGTCATCGCTTATTCCGAACGAAAATCCATTTCAACAGAACGTACGTTCCAGCAAGACACCATCGATGTGTCTTATTTGAGATCACTCTTTATAGGGATGGTCGAAAAATTAGCCCATCAGCTGAGAACCAATGACCAATGCTGTTCTGTCATAACCATTAAGCTTAGATATTCCAATTTTGACACCCACACCCAACAATGTAAAATCCCCTACACCAATTTGGACCACATTTTGATTGATAAAGCTAAAGAGCTCTTTGACAAATTGTATCAACGACGCATGCTAATTCGTTTAGTCGGCGTTCGTTTAAGTGGTCTGATCAATGGTGGTCCTCAAATGAATATGTTCGAAGACAGTTCCGAAATGGTCAATTTATACAAGGCCATGGATCTGTTAAAGCACAAATTCGGTAACAAGGCAGTAAATAGAGCATCAGGGATTTAGTATCATCCTAATTGCGCCATAGTAAATTGAATTTTATTGGATTTAGTCTTTTTGTTTCTTACTAGAGAGACAAAGGCGGAGTGGTATGTTTATTTCAACGCAAAGTCGCTGAGATGCAAAGGCAGTTGGTATGTAATAAATTGTGAATAATCACAAACCACCTGAATCAATAGTAAATAATCATTTAATCAAACAAAACCAAAAAAATCCCAAAGGGATACGACCTAAAAGCATAAGGCCTAGCAAAGCGAACGGTGCGACCCAATACCTAATACAAAAAAAATACAAATCACTGAATCAATAATTAATAATCAGTCAATCAATAATTAAAAAAAGCCAAAAGCTAAAGGCCAATAGCCTAAAGTAAAACGTGTTTCTTAACAATCATTCATATTACAGCCTGAGATACGGCACCATCAGCATAAAGGAGCTGATCAATAAAGCCAAAAAGGCTAATGTCCAAGCTATGGCACTAACCGATATCAACAACTCAACCGGAGTTTTTGAATTCGTGAAATCTTGTCGCAAGGAAAACATACAAGCCATTGTCGGAATGGACTTTCAGGACAAAGAAGAACAACTCTTTGTCGCCCTTGCAAAAAATACACAGGGCTTCGGTGAAATGAATGAATGGCTGACCGATATCAATATGGGACACAAAGCACATTCTTATACCGCTCCAGCAGCGAACGACGTCTTTGTGGTCTATCCTTTCGAAAATGCACCGAGGCGATTGAGGGAAAATGAATACATCGGAGTACGGGTCGAACAGCTCAATAAATTGTACAACAGCCCACTCAATAAGTACAAGGATCGATTGATCATTCATCATCCAGTTACAGTAGATGCGGATAGAGACTCTTTTCGTTTGCATAAAATTTTACGCGCCATCGACAACAATACTTTAATCAGTATGCTGCAAGATAAAAGTCTTTGCAGGGAAAATGAACAAATGCAATCGGTCGATTTTCTGAGGGAACAATACATCAACCATCCACACATTTTACGAAATACAGAAAAACTCATAAGCGATTGCAGCTTCGATTTCAATTTTATGAAATCTAAAAACAAGGCAACCTACACCAATTCTCTGGCAAGTGACAAACTGCTTTTGGAAAGCCTCGCCATGGATGGACTGGCTCAGAAGTATGGCAAAGACAATACAGAAGCCTACGAAAGAGCAAAGAAGGAATTGGAAATTATTCACAATATGGGCTTTTCTGCTTATTTCCTCATTACTTGGGACATTATTCGTTACAGCCAAAGTCGCGGATTTTATCATGTGGGGCGGGGGAGTGGAGCAAACAGCATCGTCAGCTATGCTTTGGGCATTACCAATGTCTGCCCACTCGAACTCGATCTGTATTTCGAACGTTTCCTCAATCCCAACAGGACCAGTCCACCAGATTTTGACATCGATTGGAGCTGGCAGTTTCGAGATGAAATACTGAATTATATCTTTAAAAGATTTGATGGAAAAAATACAGCTTTCATAGGAACCGTTACCCATTTTAAACATCGTTCTATTGTTCGTGAAATTGGTAAAACACTGGGGCTCCCAAAAGAAGACTTAGATGAAATGTCGAGACAAGCACATGATCAACATCCCGATAATAAAATTGTCAGAGCGATTCACAAGTTTGGAAAAAAACTAGAATACTTTCCCAATATGCGAAGTATACACGCATGTGGTGTATTGATTTCTGAAAAGCCAATTACAGCTTACTCTGCGCTGGAAATGCCACCCAAGGGATTTCCAACTACACAATTTGATATGTACACCGGCGAAGACATCGGTTTCGAAAAACTCGATATTCTTGGTCAACGTGGAATTGGTCACATTGATGATTGCGTGAAATTGGTCCAAGAAAGAACCAAGGTGAAAGTTGACATCCACAGCCGATTGGACAAACTCAAATACGACAAGCAGGCCAATGAAATGTTGCGCGAAGGAAAAACATTGGGTTGCTTCTATATTGAAAGTCCTGCCATGCGTGGAGTTTTGAAAAGACTGAAATGCGATAACTATCCGATCCTTGTTGCGGCAACTTCTATCATTAGACCAGGCGTAGCAAAATCTGGAATGCTCCGTGAATACATTTCACGACACAACAATCCAGGAAGTTTCAAGTACTTGCACGATGCCTTTCAGGAACACTTGGGAGAGACTTACGGCATCATGGTTTATCAAGAAGATGTCATCAAAATTGCCCATTATTTTGGTGGATTAGATTTGGCCGATGGAGACATTTTACGAAGAGCCATGTCTGGCAAAACTCGTTCTCGAGAAGAGTTTCTAAACATCAGACAAAGGTTTATCGATAACTGCAAAGCCAAGGGTTACCCAGATGAACTGACGACCGAAGTCTATCGCCAGATCGAATCTTTTGCTGGTTACTCATTCTGCAAAGCACACTCCGCATCGTACTCTGTCGAAAGCTACCAAAGTCTTTATTTGAAAGCCTATTATCCAATGGAATTTATGGTTTCGGTACTCAATAATTTTGGCGGTTTTTATCAGGCTGAAATATATTTTCACGAGGCAAAAAGGCTGGGTGCCAAAGTCCATCCTCCTTGTGTCAATAAAAGTCGTTACCTGACAACCTTACATGGTAAAAATGAAATTTATGTAGGCTTCAATTATCTGAAAAATCTCGAGAAGAAAGTCGCAGGTGTAATCGAAATAGAACGATTAAAACGTGGACCATTTCAATCACTTCAAGATTTTCTTTATAGAATTCCAATCAGTTTGGAGTCACTCGAAGTACTCATTTTCTCTGGTGGTTTTGCTTTTACAGGCAAACTGAAAAATGAATTAGCACTCGAAGCCCGAATGCTTATAAATCAGGCAGTTGTAAGCCAACAGCAATTGTTTTACGAAGCCCCTAAAACCTTTGAATTGCCCACATTGGATCGTTCTCCTAGAGAAGATGCTTTTGATGAAATGGAACTCATCGGTTTTCCCGTTTCTTACACGCCATTCGAATTGCTGAAGACCGATTATAGAGGCAAGCATTTCACGAAAGATTTCAACAATATGGAGAATAAAATCATTGAAATTGTAGGCTATTTCATCGCTAGAAAAGACGTTCGAACGGTCAAAGGATTGATGAATTTTGGAACCTGGTTCGACTACAATGGAGACTTTTTTGATACCACTCATTTTCCCGATAACCTCAGAAAATATCCCCTCAAAGGAAAAGGTTGTTATAAAATAACAGGAAAGGTTGTCATCGAATTTGGACAGGCCTCTATCGAGGTCCACTCTATGCAAAAAATGGCGTACATCTCAGATCCAAGATATCCCGAATGAAAATCTGTATTCGATATTCGGCATTCGGTTCTCGGTTTTGAGTGCCAGTTTTTACAATCTTCCCTTGCGTCCTTGCGTTAAAATTACAAACCAACCGAATCAATAATTTTTAATCTTAATCTTAATCTTAATCTTCGACTTCAACTTATCTTCAATAATTAGTCAATCAATAACTCTTTCAAATTAAACCTCGCCCTATTTATTTGCCATTAATCGAACATATTTTCATTTAAAAGTTGACAGCGAGCATTATATCATTTATATTCATGGAATGTTTTGAAGATTTCTTTCACAGGTTTAGACAAACGATGAAGCCAACCTACTGAAATTTTTAATCCTGCAAAATCTTATTTAACCCCAATTACCTGTAAATTTGCTATTCAAAAATTATACACAATTTTTTGTTATATCATTTATGATATGTGTTTTGACCTCAATTGGATTGCTAGGTCAAGATCAACATTTCTCTCATATTTATGAAACAGCGCTTTTTTACAATCCTGCTGCGACGGGGAAGTATCAAGGTGATTGGAGGGTGATGAATACCTATCGTTCTCAGTGGAAACAAATTGATGCACCTTATCAAAGCAATGCATTGGGCTTCGACAAGCAATTTTATCATTATACAAGAAAAGCAAGTGCAGGTCTTCTTTATGTGAATGACCGTTCTGGAATAATTCCACTAAATTCAAATAAAATATATCTTTCCGGAGCTTATCACCTTCCGATCAAAAAACACAGAATTCATATAGGAGGGCAATTGGGATTGGTGCTGAAATCAATTGATGTAAACGCCCAAAGTTTTCCCAATCAATTTAACTGGGATATCGGTAGTTTTGATTCTTCTTTGCCTAATGAAGAAACGAACTTGAACAATAGTTTTTCTTATCTGGATTTTAATATTGGACTTATTTATGGATTTCAGATGAATAAAATTTATCCTGAAATTGGATTGGCTGTTTTTCATTTGAACAGGCCTAAGGATAATTTCACAATTGAAAAAGAAAAGTTGCCAGCAAGATTTCAAGGGAATGTTTCAATTTCATTCAATCCAGTCAAATTTTTAAGATTGAAACCCTATACTTTTATAAGTCATCACAACAAAGCCTCTGAAATATTAACTGGAATGGATATCTATTTCAACATAGGAAAAGGGGAAGGTGCTGCATTTAAACATTTTTATCTAGGTGGTCTGGTCCGGAATGGAATCAATAGAAACACCGATGCAATGATTGCCAAATTTGGATTTAATTTGAAAAATGTAGATGTCGGATTTAGTTATGATTTTAATATTTCGGATTTGCAACAGGATTCTAGCAATAATGGTGCAATAGAATTGTCATTGGTTTATACAAGACCATCTTCAAGACAAACGAATATACAGGTTCCTTGTGATCGTTATTGAATAACAAAAATTACATGATTTGTATCATTGAAATAAGAAAACTATTAATGATACTAAATGAAATTTTCCAATGAATAAATTTCTTCTCATAAATAATTTAGGCTTGAACAAGATTTTGTTTTACGGAGCAACTTTGGTTTTTTGCTTATTCTTACATTTGAATTTAGCTGGGCAAGGCGAAGGTAAAAATACAGGACAACAGAAAAGTAATGGAATAGGAGCAATTGCTCAAGGCGACTGGTATTCTGCAATAGAGTATTTAGAGCCTTATTGTCAGCGGAAAGAAAATGATATAGAAAGCCTTCGTTATTTGGGAGAGGCATTCCGATATGCAAGGAATTATGAAAAGGCAGAGCAGGTTTATCAAAAAATATTTGATGCTGATAAAATAAAAAACTTAAAAGATTTGTATTACCTCGCCACAATGCAAAAGCAAAATGGCAAATACGAAGAGGCTGCTAAAAACTTCAAGTATTTCCGCAAAAAATACAGAGGACAAAAAGATTCAAAACAAATAAATAAGAAAGCCAGGATTCTAATGGAGGGTTGTGAAATGGCTCCTAAATGGATAGACACCATTCCCCAACCATTAAGAATAGAAAGGTTGGATAACAGCATCAATCATGCACACATTGAATTCTCGCCCCTTCCTGTTGAGGAGGATAAAATGATTTATGCTTCCCTGTTGACCGATGAAGCAGTAAGGGTAAAAGAAGGCGATTCTTTAAAATTCCAAAGAAAATTTTATACAGCAGAAAAGACAGGTGGTAAATGGAAATCCAATGGAGAATGGAATGAAGTGCCTTTCATCGCAAATGGTTTAGATGTTGGCAATGGAAGCTTTTCACCAGATGGTAAAAGATTTTATTTTACTCAATGCGAGAAGAACTGGAAGAACCAAATGATTTGTAGCATTTATAAAAGTGAGAAAGGCGCAAATGATGAATGGATGGAAGCAGAAAAATTGGCTAAAAATATCAATTCGCCAAATTTCACGAGCACACAACCAAGCGTAGCAATAGAGTCCTTTAAAAACAGAGAGGTTCTTTATTTTGTTTCTAACCGTCCCGAAGGCAAGGGAGGCCTGGATATTTGGTATGCTGTTTACAATGAAAAAACAAAAGAATTTTATGATCCGAAGAATGCAGGGTTTAAAATAAATACTGCTGCAGATGAAATGACTCCCTTCTATGATCTGGCGACCGAAACATTGTATTTCAGTACCGATGGAAGACCTGGCCTTGGCGGATTGGATATTTATAAGGCACAAGGCTCGAAGTTGAAATGGGAAGTAGCAGAAAATATCGGCTATCCAACAAACTCCTCAGCGGACGATTTGTACTATGTTCTCAATACCGATGGTGAAACAGGTTTTTTTACATCCAATCGCCCAGGTGGAGCAAGCTTTAGTCATCCAACTTGTTGCGATGATATTTATAGTTTTGAACCAGATCCAGACTGGGAGGAAAAAGAAATTTTAGTTGTCGACAAGGAAGACCTAATAGAACAAAAGGAAATTGTAAAGCCAAGATCTACAAAGCTGGTGGGAGAAACATTGCCCTACACAATGCTTAGCCTTTCCAAAATTGGTTCAGACGGCCAGAAAATATTTGTCCGCAATTTTTATACAAAAGACAATGGCTCATTTGAATTCAAACTCGATCAATTGACCGACTATGAAGTGACAGCGAAGAAAGAAAATTACTTGTCCAATAAAATAAAAGTTTCAGTTGAAGAAAATGCTCCTGAAATAATAAATAGAAATATTGAATTAAATCCAATTCCTAAGGAACCAGTAATTATTCCGAATATTTATTACGAATTTGATAAGTCCGTTTTGACCGATACTGCCATGATGGAAATTGACGAGAAGCTGCTAAATCTGATAATAGAAAATCCTGCTTTAATCATACAAATAAGTTCACATACTGACAGCAAAGGGAATGAAGTTTACAATGAAAAGTTATCTCAAAGAAGGGCGGAAAGTGTGGTGAAATATCTAAGAGCTAAAGGAGTCGATCCACAAAGATTAAAAGCCAAAGGATATGGTGAATCAAAGCCCATCGCAGAAAATAAAAAATCGGACGGAAGTGACAATCCTGAAGGCAGACAGAAAAACAGACGAACAGAATTTTTGATAATAGGAACACTGGATAATGAAATAATTTATGAAAAATGAACGTGCAAGATGAATATAAAATTTACCATAGTACTTTCTACAATTTTGATTTTTTTGTCTTTCGATTTTGCAATTTCACAAAATGATTTTTGTGCGACGAATCTAAGTCAAAGGGATCAGGTCTATGAAAGACCAACAAGCAACATAAGAAGTGGAGAAGCAAATAGACTGGACAGAACACTTTCTATTTCATTGCACATGATAAAGGTAAATAATGACAGCATTCACCTCAAACCGGACGATGTCATTGAAATGATCGATTCAAGTAATATACTTTTTGAAAGAATCGGATTGTCTTTTAGAGTTTGCTCAATTGATACCATAGATAATTTCAATTTTTTGAAATTTGATGTAGGCTTTGATGAGGAGATGTTTATAATGAACTACAATGAAAATACGATCAATCTGTATATAGTACAAGGGGTGTATCTGGCTGATCAATATTACTCAGGTTATACGCTTCCTCCAGGATTGGAGGACATTATCGTTTTAGCCGAACTTTCTGACTTGGTTTTTGCTCATCAGATTGGACACTTTTTTGGCCTGTATCATACTTTCGAAACCTTTTTTGGACAAGAACTTGTCGACGGCTCAAACTGTGAAGAAACGGGTGATCAAATTTGTGATACACCAGCAGATCCTTATCAACCAACAATGGATTTCTTGCTTAGTTTTTCCCTGGACGGTGATTGCAATTATAGAAATGATTTACAAGACAGCAATGGTGACTTTTACATACCACCAACAGATAATATTATGACATTTTATTCGCAGGCTTGTAAATGCAGATTTAGTATTGAGCAATTGAATACAATGGCGGAAATATATTTAAATCAAAGAAATAATCTTTGGTAAATTTTAGATTTGAACCTGCTTTATGAAAATTAGATTAATTCTTATTGGCATTTTATTGGTATCGGCAATTTGTGAAATGAAATCTCAAATTACTGCCAGTGAGGAAAGTGGTTGTGCTCCACTAGTTGGAGTAGAATTTAGTTCTCCAAACAATGCTTCTGATATCAATTGGAATTTTGGAGACAATACCTCTTCCAATCTTTCAAATCCTGTTCATACTTTTATCAATCCAGGAATTTATCAAATTGAATACACTTCAGTTGTCAATGGCGCTTCACAAAACGAAAGTTTGACAATTACTGTATTTAGTAATCCCTCTTTGAATTTTGAAACAAATGATCCGACTATTGCTTGTGAAGGAACACCAATACAATTTACTACAGAGGCATCGGGCGGCGGCGGAGCAAGCATTACCAATTATTCTTGGTCTTTTGGTGATGGAGGAACCCAAGATGGGATATTACCCAATCCAAGTTATGAGTATACGGTAGCAGGAACATTTGATGTTGGTCTAACCGTAACAGATTCCAATGGCTGCGATTCAACTTTGGTATTAAATGAGTATATAAAAATAAATGCAGCTCCGGAGCCAATTATTTCACAAGACCCTGCTTCAACAGCTTGGTGTGAGGCACCAGTTAATATAGACTTTGATGGATCCAATTCTATTAGCAATTCTCTGTCAGGACAAAACTTGACTTATCATTGGGATTTTGGTGATGGTACCATTTCGGTATTGGAAGATCCACCAACCCATACTTTCAATCAAAATGGAAGTTATTTGGTCGTACTTACCGTAACCGATGATATTGGTTGTTCAGCAAATGAAAATAGATTGATAAATATTACAGATCCAATTGCTGACTTTTATATTGAAGGGGCAATAAGCGATACAATTTGCCAAAAAGTCGATTTTGTCAATACTTCCACCAATGGAGATTACTTCTGGGATTATGGCGATGGAACCACTTATGAAAAAAAAGATACTTTGCATACCTTCCCGGGACCAGGTACATACCCAGTGACTTTAACAGTGAGTACAAATGGTTGTGAAAGTTCAAAAACCATTATTTATACCATCTTGGATATGATTCCAGATTTTGTTACGGAGCCTTCCTATTCTTGTGAAATACCATTTGAAATAAATTTTACAGATCAATCGGTAAATGCAGCTCAATGGTTTTGGCAATTTTCAAATGGTGATACTTCCACATTGCAAAATCCTTCGGTTATCATTAACTCAAAAAGCGATAATCCTTATACAATTTATCAAGGTCAGAATACGCTTTTGAGTCATTTTCTTACCATCATTAGTCCTCATGGTTGCGTAAAAGACTCACTCCATTATGCGACCGATACATTGTTCTTTCCAACTGGCAGAATTCTACCCGATGTGTCACAAGGTTGTGTTCCTCTAACCGTTAATTTTTCGGACCAATCTATTTCAAAAGAAGACATCACTTTTTGGGAATATCATTTTGGTGATGGTGAAATTGAAACTTACAATGCAAGTGCTGGGGCTGTCACGCATATATACAACGAAACGGGTGTTTTTGATGCATTTTTAATTATAGAAAATGAAAAAGGTTGCAGAGATACTTCCTATATTCAACCTATAAAGGTTGGCGATTTACTCAATCCTGAAATTGTATTATCTGAGACCGTGGTTTGTCCAAACCAAGCTTTCGAAATTACTGAAATCAATGGTGATATTGAAGGGGCAGATACTTGGGCCTTTGAACTGGATGGGAATAATTTTAAAAGCTGTCCAGGTGGATTGGAGTCCATTCCAAGCTTGGAATTCTCCAATGTTTCAGGTTTGCAGAACATTACCATTAATGTCGGTTTCAACGGTTGTATCAATCCAGTAGTGGCCGAAGGAATAATAGAAGTTTCTGGGCCAATGGCCTTTTTGAGTCATGAGTGTAATTGTGTTACACCTCTCGAATATACTTTTAATGCTGATGTTAGAGAAGCAGATTTCTGGACATGGGATTTTGGAGATGGCATAAGTGCTGATTCAGTAGCTTTAACAAATATGACACATACTTATGAAACTTCAGGGGATTATTGGGTAACGCTGACTTCATTTATGGAGGAAACAAGCTGTCAGCCATTTATTGACAGTTTATTGATAAAAGTAAGAAATGTTCAAGCAGAATTTGAAGCGCCTGAAAGAGTATGTGTTGGTGCATTTGTAGAGTTTGAGAGTGCTTCCTCTTCTGATGTGTTCGAAAATTGTCACTATGGCTATGAATGGTATTTTGACGATGATCCAAGTGATGGCCCATTGAATATTGGGACAAGTATTTATGAGTATGCATTCGAAACAAGCGGCTTACACAATGTCCGTCTAGTGGCAACAGATTACAATGGTTGCAGAGATACAGTATTTCATCAAGTACAATCTTATAAGGTAGAATCAGAACTGGAGACGGACACAACAATTGGTTGTTTGTTCCCAGGGCCACTTGAAATCAACTTTTCTGATCTTTCAACAGCAGACACAACCATTACCAGTTGGAGTTGGGATTTTGGTGATTTAAATAGTTCTACTGTACAAAATCCAACTTATGGATATACCACAGAACCAGATAGTACTGACTTTTATTGTGTGGTCCTAACAGCAACCGATATTTTGGGTTGTGCAGATTCAAGTATTGTTAAAATATTTCCTCAAATTCCCGATGCCAATTTCTTTGCCAACTCAGATAGAACTGTTTGCTTGGGTGACATGGTTGGCTTTACACCTCAATTTCAAAATTATGAAAACTACTCTTGGGATTTTGGCGATGGAATGTTTTCTGATGAGTTAAAACCTGATCACCCTTTTAATGAATCTGGTAATTTCCCAGTTCAGTTAACGGTTACAGATTCTTCGGGTTGCCAGCATACTGTAGGAAAAGATGAATTTGTGAAAATACAGTCGTATCCAGAGGCAGCATTTATTTCAGATGCCGATGATCTTGAACACAAATGTTACCCATTATTGGTAAACTATCAGGATCAATCTAGCTCAGAATTTGAATATGAGAGAGATTGGGATTTAGGCAACTCAAGTACAATTGTTGACGAATCCGAAGTAGGGACACTTTATGAATTGCCAGGTACTTATGACTTGAATCTAATTGTTTCTACAAGTTTTGGATGTAAAGACACTGCTAGTAATGTCATAGAAATTGAAGGGCCAGTTGGAGATTTTGAATTGAATCCCCAGCAGATTTGTAAAGGAGATGAAATTACTTTTTCTATAATCGATACCAATGATGTTGCAGTTTGGTCTTGGGATTTTGGAGATGGAACAAATGCAGGTTCTGTTTCTCCAGTCGAACACGATTATGAAATCGATCCTGGAAGCGGACAAACTTTTGTTTCTCTGGTCTATTGGTCTCCTGATTCGGCCTGTTCAGCAAGTACGGTTAAGCCAATTGAATTTGTCAATGTAATTGCCGACTTTGATCGGAATAATGAAATGGCCTTAGAAGACTCTGTCCATTGTTTGGGTATTGCAGACTTCTTTTTCAACAACAGTGTCAATGGAAATACTTTTGAGTGGGATTTTGGAAACGGGCAAACGTCTAATGAAGAAAGTCCATCCTTGTTTACTTATGAAGCGTCTGGAAGTTACGAAGTCAAACTTTCCATTACAAATGATGCTACAGGATGTGAAGATTTCATAATCAAACAAATGGAAATATTAGCGAATCCAGATTTGAGTGTAATCATAGGAAGTGCTTGCGAAGGCGATTCATTGGCATTGAATGCATTTGGAGGATTTAATTATCAATGGAGTCCTGCTGAAATTGTAAATGAACCAACCAGTAATTACACCTATGCTACTCCTGATTCTACCACTCTATTTACCTTGACAGGAGAAACTGAATTTGGTTGTAAGGACAGTATACAAGATTTAGGCATCGTTTATCAAGAGCCACCAAGCATCGTTTTGGATACCAGTATAATTGTTGGAGAGCAAATACAATTGAATATATTTGAAGGAGAGGGCGTAACGTATAATTGGTCACCATCAGAAGGCTTAAGTTGTGCTGACTGTTCCAATCCCATTATTACAACATTAGAATCTATAGATTATGAGCTTGAAATCTCAGATCCATTGGGCTGTTTCAATGCGAAATCCTATTACAATATTGAAATTAAACCTTTAACATCTGTGGATGTACCAACAGCTTTCACGCCAAATGGAGATGGCATAAATGATTTGATTTTTGTTGATGGTTGGGGTATTAGAGAATTGATAGAATTTAAAATTTACAATCGATATGGTCAGGTGGTCTTTGTCAGTAACGACATCAACGAAGGTTGGGATGGCTACTTTGAAGGGAAATTACAAAACACAGAGACCTATACTTACACCGTCCTTGTTGAAACATGGTTGGATGAAACCCTCAATAAAACAGGAACCTTGAATCTTCTAAAGTAATTGTACCCTTGCTCCTATGTGCCCCATGTGTCTATGTTTCCTATGTGCCCCATGTGTCCTATGTGCCCCATGTGTCTATGTGCCCCATGTGTCCTATGTGCCCCCATGTGCCCCATGTGCCCTATGTTGTCCTATGTGCCCCATGTGCTGCCCTATGTGTCCTATGTGTCCTATGTGGTTCAAAATTACAAACCACAGAGTACCACCACCCTGATCTTGCCTCTAATTGTCCTATATGGTTCAAAGATCACAAAACCACCTTGCCACATAGAATGCATATAAATTGAGTATAATTTTGTGGTGAAAAACCATTAATTTTATCCCAATGAAAAAATTATTCCTCGTCCGCCACGGACAAACTGATTACAACAAAAAAAAGATTGTCCAAGGTTCTGGTATCAATTCCAATCTAAACACCAAAGGCCTTAAACAAGCACAAGCCTTTTTCGATGCTCATAAAATGGAAGGATTCGAAGTGGTTTTCGTTTCACCATTGAATAGAACCCTTCAAACTGTCGAGCTGTTTGAAAGAGCAGGTTTGCCATTTCACCAAGAACCTGCACTAAAAGAAATAAGTTGGGGGGTACATGAAGGAAAAACGCCCAGTTCCAAAATGAAGAAAGAATTCAATGCAATGCTTGAAGATTGGACTTTAGGAAAAACCCATTTGGCAGTAGAGGATGGTGAAAGCCCCGACGATGTTACAATCAGACTAAATGAATTTCTCAGTCGCTTAAAAGCGAGAGAAGAAGAGAAGATTTTGATTTGTTCACATGGACGAACACTTAGAATATTGCTTTGCGCATTGATGGGATTACCTGCTTCCGAAATGCACCAATTTCATACAGACAATCTAGGTTTGCATATTTTGAATTGGGACGGTAAGGGGTCTTGCGAACTATTGGCAATGAACGAAAGAAGCAAAATGAAAGAGCAATTAAAGATATAATCTTGAATATTGTGTTTAATTTAAATGAACAAATGGCTTTCTTTTGGTCTTATGAGCTTTCTTTTAGTCTTATGACCAAAAGTGTGATTGATCATTATCTGGAGCCATTATTTATCTAGTGGCTCAATTCAATTATATAAATATACATTCGAAAAAAAAATAGATGCTTACCAGAATTGTAAAAATGACTTTCCAACCAGAAGAAATGGAAAGTTTTTCCAATAATTTCGAAGAAAATAAACACAAAATTCGCGCAAGCAAAGGCTGTAAAGGGCTAGAAATATTTCACGATATAAAAGAACCCAATGTAATTTTTACGGTCAGTCGATGGGACAGTGAAGCTGATTTAAATGCCTACAAAGAATCGGACTTGTTTGGAAAAGTTTGGAAAAAAACAAAAAAATTATTCTCAGATAAACCAGAAGCCTGGTCTTTGTTTACCTTTGAGCGAAATTAGGAATCATAAGTATTGATAAATTCGGTGTTAAATAGTTTAGGCAAAATCAATAAGTTCAAATCTGCAATGATTTAAAGTCATTTTGTAAAATGCTTATTGGTGGCGAAATTTTCCCAAACTATGAACTGATTCCTCAACTGAATGAAAAAACTAACAGGCATCATTTGAATGATGCTTTGGGTAAACTGCTTCGACTATATGCTAGAGATAGATTTGAAAAAATTTCTAAATACTGGAGATTTTATAGGAATCAAATTGGGAATGACCAAACCTGAAATTGAGACAATTATTGGAGAACCTGATTTTTGGATGATTGCTCAAATTGATAGAAATGAAAAGCATACCTCACCAATTTGGCGGTTCGGTAACCTCGAATTGCAATTTGACCAAGAGAATATGCTGAGTTCTATATACAATGATCATTTGATCGATGCTGGGATTCATGGTGGCAACAAGCTTAAAGTAAAGCCTTGGTTCATGCGTTATAAAAAGCAACGATTTACCAAAGTACTCGCAAAATTGGATGCTGCATCAATCAAATTTGATAAGAAAAAAGAGGTAATCAAAATACCTGACAGTCCAAGAATAGAATTACGCTTACATCTTGACAGCGAAGTTGAATTGCTGTTTAAAAATGAATGTGATGAAGACCATCTCATTAAAAAGGAACAGGATTTCTTGCTGTATGCTTTTGAAAAGCGAATCAACAAATCAAGCAGTTTATTTAAAATTAGCTCTATAGATGATGGCTTAGATGCCTTTGCTATCTAGGATGGACGATATTTGTGCAAAAGATGATATTCTGCTGGTTCTTTTTACATTTTCAAGACAGTAAAAAGCCAATTTTCAGTATTTTTACAAAGAATGAAAATAGATTTACAAGATTACTCAGTGGTTCTCGGGAATGTTTATGAAACCTTGGCCATTTTTCTCAGTGAAAACAAGTATTCAAGATATTTTGTATTGGTTGATGAAAATACAAGAGCACTCTGCCTGCCTTTGCTAAAAGATCTGGTCAAAGAGGTTCAATTGATTGAAATCCAAAGTGGCGAAATCAATAAGAACATAGAGACCTGTCAAGAAATATGGAAATTTTTGATAGAAAGAACGACTCCCCGCGATGCACTAGTCATAAATTTAGGAGGAGGGGTCATTGGTGATATGGGAGGTTTCTGTGCCTCTACTTATAAGCGAGGCATCGATTTTATCCAAATCCCAACAACATTATTGGCTCAAGTGGATGCTTCCGTTGGAGGTAAACTTGGTGTGGATTTTCACAATTTCAAAAACAGTGTTGGGGTTTTTGCCAATCCCAAGATGGTCATAGTCGATCCGAATTTTCTAAAAACGCTTCCTGTCAACGAATTGAAAAGCGGTTATGCTGAATTGCTCAAACATGCATTGATTGCTGATTCTGATTCATGGAAAAAACTTATTTCACAAAAACCAGAAGAGCTTTCTAAGAATATGGATTCTTGGACTGAAATAATCGCCAATTCCATTAACATAAAAAAGGAAGTTGTAGAGCTGGACCCATTTGAAAAGTCTTATCGGAAAATTCTGAACTTCGGGCATACAATTGGACATGCGATTGAAACACATCAAATGAACAAGCAGACCAAGCTCCTTTTACATGGAGAAGCGATTGCCTGGGGAATCATAGCCGAAACTTTACTCTCAATAGATTTAGCAGGATTTCCAAAAGAGGACCTCAAACAAATTGAAGACTATATTTTGTCTGTATACCCTGCCTACAATCTCGATCCATCAGAATTTGATGCAGTTATTCAATTGATGTACAATGATAAAAAAAATCGTTCGCGAGAACTGAACATGAGTCTGCTCAACAAAATCGGGAAGGGTTCTGTTAACTATACAGCAAGCGAATCGGCAGTACGGGAAGCGTTGAATTACATTAACCAGCTAGGCAATTAATGTTAGAGGTTGTTGAGAATGATTGCTGAGATTTAGAAAAGCAAAATATTTTCAATGATTTATGATGGTTTTTGTCTTTAACATCTATTATCTATAATCGAATACCTAGAACTTAAGACAAGTTCTTTTTTATAAATTCATTTCATGAAATATCAAGTTTCAAACAATTCAAGAGAAATTAAAGGGAGTATAACTTTGGATGGTTCCAAAAGTATAAGTAATCGCGTTTTGATTATAAAGAGCCTTTGTGATTCAGATTTTGAAATCAGCAATCTTTCGACTTCCGACGATACCAAAGCCCTCCAAAAAGCATTGAACAATGCAGATCCGATAATCGATGTGGGAGCAGCTGGGACAACCATGAGATTTTTAACGGCCTTACTTTCAATAACAGATGGGCAAGAAAGAATCATAACTGGATCAGACAGAATGAAGCAAAGACCAATTGGGATTTTGGTGGAGGCTTTGAAATCTTTGGGAGCTGAAATTGAATACTTGGAAAAGGAAGGTTTCCCGCCATTAAAGATTCAAGGGAAAAAACTGCAGGGTGGGGACTTGAAAATTTCAGCCTCAGTCAGCTCGCAATTTTTATCTGCTTTGTTGATGGTGGCTCCTAAAATGGAAAAGGGCTTGAATCTCATCCTTGAGGGGCAATTGGTTTCCAGGCCCTATTTGGAAATGACGCTGAAAACGATGAAAGCCTTTGGCGTAGAATATCAATGGAACGGTCAGGAGATAAAAGTTGAAAAAGGAAATTATAAAGGCAAGGCCTTTACGGTCGAAGCAGATTGGTCGGCAGCATCTTATCATTATGCAATACTGGCGTTGGCAGATTCGGGTGAGATAGAATTAAAAGGATTGTTTGAACAAAGCTTACAAGGTGATAGTGTATTGGCTGAAATAATGAAATCCCTGACGGTCGAAACAAGATTTGAAGAGGAAAAATTGATTCTATCAAAGACTAAATCCTCTGATAAACCGTTTGAATTTGACTTCATTGAATGTCCCGATCTTGCGCAAAGCATTGCAGTGATTTGTGCAGCTCTGAAGGTAAACGCTTCATTTTCAGGGCTTCAGACCCTCGCTATCAAAGAAACAGATAGGACGGCAGCATTGTCAATTGAATTGGGCAAATTTGGTATTTCATTTTATCAGGATGGCTCAACATGGAAATTGGAAACCGAACAACAGGATTTGAGTTCTGAACCTGAAATTGCTACTTACCATGATCATAGAATGGCGATGGCTTTTGCTCCATTGGCCCTCAAGTTTAGCAAAGGAATAAGCATACAGGATCCGATGGTGGTAACGAAGTCATACCCAGAATACTGGAATGATTTAAGGGATTTGAATTTTAAAATTATAGAACTGGATAATTAACTTGCTTAGAAACTACGGACTATGAAAACGAAAATTAGTAATTTATTGGTTTGGACTGGCTTGCTATTTTTAACGGCTAATTCACTTTCAGCACAATTGGATTATAAGCTGAATCAAATTCTTGATAGTATGAAAGTGGTGGCTTTTCAGAACATCGTTGAGTTAAAGCAAAATTATGTAATTGTTCGTTTAAACGATAATAAAATGAAGATACAGGCTTTGAGAAAAGCTGGTGGTGGAGCTAAATATGCAGATGAAATAGAAATCAAACAAAAAGAGGAAAATCAAAAGATAGTCAACGGCTTTGTTGAGAATTATGATTTTTCGCAGGTTTATTTCATTCATACTTCAGAATACAAAAAATGGAAGAATGGAGAAGAGGCTTGCTTCCTCAATACAGATCTAGCATGTGATCCTCTAATAAAGCCTGCAGATCTGGAGTATTATATTGTTGATTTTGACTTTGTTAGGCAGAGTAAGATAGGCAGTCCTGGCAGGTCCCAGGGAGCTGGTGATGTTCGATACAATGGTGATGTCAATTTGAGAAAACTGGGTATTGTTGTATTGAACAAAAATAATGAGCAATTAGAAAAGCCTTTCCCCAATTTCGTGGGGGAAACTGTTTGGTTTTTTAAGCAAGATCCTAAAGTAATGGTTCGAAAACTCAATGAGAACTTTAAAGAATTTCATTTCGAAGCTCTAAAAGAGTTTTGATGAAAAAAACAGGTATGCAACAAGCAACACCTGATTGGTTTGAGAATCAACAGCTGCCTTACAAGCAATCTTCTTCAGTCACAAGTATCGGACAAGTGTTTAATTCTTGTCCTCGATTTCAATCGAACTAGGCTGGCGATCCAACACTATTTCATATCCAGCATAGGATTGATTTCAAAATCCAATATTAAGAATTTGTAAAGTTTATAAATCCTTAATATGTCCAATTTTGAATATTACAGATATTATGAAAAATCAACTGTGTCATTTTGAAAACTTTCAGTCATAAGTGCGTAACAAGCAAAATAATTCACTTGGACCGATCAAATATATTGACACTTTTCTCAAAAATTTTATTTAAATATTCAGGCATTTTTAATTAAGTGAACGGGATCTTTATGCATTTTTTCAGATAGAGATAATGCAAGATAAAAAATTTAGAAATTTCCATTTGAATTAAATTATTAGAGAAAAATGCCTAAATCGTTGATTTTATGCTATTTAAAATCCAATTATTTAACTGTTTTTTTTAAAAATGATTATCTTTTGCTTTGAATTAAAAAATCAAGTTTTTAGAATGCTTCATTTTGAGTTCATTTCGATGACAAATTGAATAATTTTTGCCACTGGTTTTTTGATTATTAAATGGGAATTGCGATTGTTTATTTGGTTTTTATTTATGCGAGTAAAAACTAGATAATTGCTAAAAATGATTCGGAGAAAAGAAATTTAGGTATAAAGCTATTGGAAATAACTACCTCAAATCTTACCTTAGTTTGTACTTTACAGTGTTAGAAAAATCTTTCCCTTTATTTAATTTACTTGTTTACGGTTTTTAAAGATTCTTTTTATAAAGTGGTCTTAACAAAAGAACTGATGGCCTAGCTGAGTTTAAAGGTCAATCTTATTGTAATTATATATAGATATTATTTATAGATATTGTTTCATTTAACCTTTTGAACATTATTAAATCATGAACAGGAATTTATTAATTATTATTTTAGTGATCGTGTTGCTGCTACTCTTGTTTTTAGGAGCGAGGCACCATTCAAAATTTCATTGTGATGGAGCGCCGCCTGCCAAAACAGAGCAAGTAAAAGAAAAAGTAAAAAAAGCTGCACCAATAGCGGCGGCAGCAGCAGCGAAATCAGGTATTGGTTTATGGCCAATCAATGATGGTTCCCTACTTAGTCACACTTCTGACAAGTGGTACCGATTCAATCGTGACAACTTTGCTCACCTACCAGTAAAGGATAAAACACTGACAGCAGGTATTAGCAAAACAGTAAAACACCTTAAAGACAACCCAGCAAGAATGTTGACAATTGTTGGTATGTATGAAAAAGGGGAAAGAAACACTTCAGCATTGCCTGACTTAGGATTGGCAAGAGCTAACAGTGTGAAAAACTCTTTAGTAGCTGCTGGAGTTAATCCAGGGCAATTAGAATTGGCATCGAAAGTAGTTGGAAAAACAGCTTGGAATGGCAATATGTTGATGACAGGTGTTGATTTCAAATTTGACAAACTTACTCAAAATACAAGCCGATTGGATGCCATCAAAAAGAGACTATTTGGTAAGCCAATTACTTTGTATTTCCCAACAGGACAGGATGCTATTAATTTAAAATCCTCTCAAAGAACCGATTTTGCAGACATTATTTACTACCTAGACAAAGTTAAAACTAGTAAGTTAGAAATTTCGGGACACACCGATAACGTTGGTAGCAGAGCTGGCAATGTGAAACTTTCTAAAGGTAGAGCAGAATTTGCTGCACAATATCTTCAAAGAAATGGTATTTCTAAAAGTAAAATGGCTTCTGTTGGCTTCGGTCCAGATAAACCTATTGCTACCAATAATACCGCAGAAGGTAAATCGAAAAACCGTAGGGTAGAGGTTCTTTTAAAATAATTATAAACACAAATAAAATTAACTGATATGGATTTTAGTTGGATATGTTTTATTGTTCCTTTCCTTTTCGGACTCTTGTCCGCTATATTAGGTGGGATCATCGGTTGGCTTTTACACCGACCACGAGTTAAAGAAGTCATTCAAGAGAAAAGAGTTGAAGTCATCAATCATGATGAAGTCAACAGATGGAAGGCAAAATATAGTACATTGGAAACAGGATACAATGATTCTGTTGCTAGATTGTATGAAGCTGTTAAGACAGTAGATAATGAAAAAGAGGGGATTTTACAGGATAAAGAAACTGTAGATGACGGAAGAGTAAAAAAATGGGGAGGCGCTTTGGCTTCTTTGAGAAATACTTACACTCCAGAAAATTCTCCTAACAAGTTGAAAGAACTGAATTTGACTATTCAGAATCTTACCAACAAATTGGCTGCTAAGCCAGTTGATGATGGCTGGAAGGCAAAGTACCATGCTATGGAAGAGCAGTACAACTTACTTGACGGTTCTGTCGGTAAATTGTATGAAGCTGTTCAGAAAGTAGACAAGGAGCGTCCAGGTTTGATCAAGGAAAAAGAAAAGGTCGATACTGGTAAAGTAAAAGGCTGGACAAGCGCATTCACAAGTTTACGTGGAACTTATGGTGGTTTGAAAACTCCTGGTAAGATTAAAGAATTGAATCTTTCAATTCAAGGTCTTGGAGACAAACTAGCTGCAACTCCTGCAGACGATGGCTGGAAAGCGAAGTTCCTAGCAATGGAAGAGCAATACAAAACATTGGATCTTTCTGTAGGGAAACTATATGAAGCAGTAAAAACAGTAGATACTGAAAGAGCAGGCCTTATTCCAGAGAAAGAAAAAGTGGATGATGGCAAAGTGAAAAAATGGTCTTCGACCTTCACTGAACTTAGAGGTGGTTACAGCAAACTTACGCAACCGGGAAAAATCAAGGAATTGAACTTAACGATTCAAGGACTTGGAGACAAATTAGCAGCAACACCAGCAGACGATGGCTGGAAAGCGAAGTACCTAGCAATGGAAGAGCAATACAAAACATTGGATCTTTCTGTAGGGAAACTATATGAAGCAGTAAAAACAGTAGATACCGAAAGAGCAGGCCTTATTCCAGAGAAAGAAAAAGTGGATGATGGCAAAGTGAAAAAATGGTCTTCGACCTTCACTGAACTTAGAGGTGGTTACAGCAAGCTTACGCAACCGGGAAAAATCAAGGAATTGAACTTAACGATTCAAGGACTTGGAGACAAACTAGCTGCAACTCCTGCAGATGATGGCTGGAAAGCGAAGTACCTAGCAATGGAAGATCAATACAATACATTGGATCTTTCAGTAGGTAAATTATACGAAGCAGTAAAAACTGTAGATACAGAAAGAGCAGGTCTTATTCCAGAGAAAGAAAAAGTAGACGATGGCAAAGTGAAAAAATGGTCATCGACCTTCACAGATCTAAGAAGCGGATATGACAAGCTTAAAGCACCAGGAAAAATCAAAGATCTGAATCTAACAATTCAAGGACTTGGTTCTAAATTGGCAGCAACACCAGCAGACGACGGTTGGAAAGCGAAGTACCTAGCAATGGAAGAACAATACAATACATTGGATCTTTCAGTAGGTAAATTATACGAAGTAGTAAAAACTGTGGATACAGAAAGAGCTGGATTGCTTCCAGAGAAGGAAAAAGTTGACAATGGCAAAGTTCAAAAATGGACAACTGCATTTACAAGCTTAAGAGGTGGTTACGACAAACTTAAAGCACCAGGAAAAATCAAAGATCTGAATTTAACAATTCAAGGACTTGGTTCTAAATTAGCTGCAACACCAGCGGATGATGGCTGGAAAGCGAAGTATCAAGGATTGAATCTTAAGTGGGAGGAGCTAAGCAAATTTAACATTGATTTGACAAATAAGCTTGCTGCTAAGCCGAAAGAAGTAGAAGTAATCAAGGAAGTAGAAGTGATCAAAGAGATCGAGGTGATCAAAGAAATTGAGAAGCCAGTAGAGGTGATCAAGGAAGTAGAAGTGATCAAAGAGATCGAGGTGATTAAGGAAATTGAGAAGCCAGTAGAGGTGATCAAGGAAGTAGAAGTGATCAAAGAGATCGAGGTTATCAAAGAAGTCGAAGTAATCAAAGAAGTGGTTAACAACGACGAATTGAACGCTTGGAAGAAAAAGTATGGTTCTTTAGAACTGAACTTAGGCAACTTGAACGGTAAGTTCGAAGAGCTTAACAGATTTAATATTGATCTTAAAAATAAATTGGCCGCTAAGCCAAAAGAAGTTGAAGTGATCAAGGAAATCGAAGTGATCAAAGAAGTAGAAGTGATCAAAGAGGTTGAGGTAATCAAGGAAGTTGAGAAGCCAGTAGAGGTAATCAAGGAAATCGAAGTGATCAAAGAGGTAGAAGTGATCAAAGAAGTTGAGAAGCCAGTCGAGGTGATCAAAGAAGTAGAAGTGATCAAAGAAGTCGAGGTGATCAAAGAGGTAGAAGTGATAAAAGAAGTGGAAGTGATCAAAGAAGTGGAGAAGCCAGTCGAGGTAATCAAAGAAGTACCAGTCGAGGTAATCAAGGAAGTCGAGGTGATCAAAGAGGTTGAAGTGATCAAAGAAGTGGAGGTGATCAAAGAAGTGGAAGTGATCAAAGAAGTGGAGGTGATCAAAGAAGTTGAGAAGCCAGTCGAGGTAATCAAAGAGGTAGAAGTGATCAAAGAAGTCGAGGTGATCAAAGAGGTTGAGGTGATCAAAGAAGTACCTGTTGAGGTAATCAAAGAGGTAGAGGTGATTAAAGAGGTTGAAGTGATCAAAGAAGTACCTGTTGAGGTAATCAAGGAAGTCGAGGTGATCAAAGAGGTCGAAGTGATTAAAGAGGTACAAGTTGAGGTAATCAAAGAAGTACAAGTGATCAAAGAGATTGAGGTAATCAAGGAAGTTCCAATCGAAATTGTAAAAGAGGTCGAAGTTGTGAAGCAAATTGATTTCAATTCTTTGAAAGCGATGATGGAAAAAATGGGTACTGTCGAAGTTTCGAAATCTGTTGTTGGTGAAACAAGAACGGAAGGTAAGAGCAAGATAGTCGAAAGAAGAGAGTTGACAACTGAAAGAAGTGATCTTACCAAGATAGAAGGAATTGGACCAAAAATTCAAGGACTTCTTTACGATGCAGGTATCTACACTTACAGTGATCTTTCTAAATCGAAAATTGCAACGCTAAGAGGAATTTTAGATGCTGCTGGCCCTCGTTACCAAATGCATGATCCATCAACATGGGGTAAGCAATCAGGAATGGCTGCAAAAGGTCAATGGGAAGCATTGGAAAAATGGCAAGATGAATTGGACGGAGGTAAAAAAGCTTCTGGAAGTTCTAAGAAAGCTGCAAGTGCGAAAGATGATCTTACCAAGATAGAGGGAATTGGACCAAAAATTCAAGGACTTCTTTACGATGCAGGTATCTACACTTACAGTGATCTTTCTAAATCGAAAATTGCAAGTCTAAAAGCAATTTTAGAAGCGGCTGGTTCTCGTTACCAAATGCACGATCCATCAACATGGGGTAAGCAATCTGGAATGGCTGCAAAAGGTCAATGGGATGCCTTACAAAAATGGCAAGATGAATTGGACGGCGGTAAAAAAGCCTCAGGCAAAAGTGCCAAGGACGAACTTACCAAAGTAGAAGGTATTGGACCAAAGATTCAAGGACTTCTTTACGATGCAGGTATTTATACCTTCGCTCAATTATCCAAAGCTTCTAACAAGAAGTTGAAAGGTATACTTGAAGCGGCAGGACCTAGGTACCAAATGCACGATCCAGGAACTTGGCCAAAACAAGCTGACTATGCTGCTAAAGGCAAGTGGGACGAGCTACAAAAGTGGCAAGACGAACTTGACGGAGGCAAATAATTGAATTGAATAAAAATGCAACTGGCACCATTGGCAAAATGGGGCCAGTTGCTTTTCCTACCCAAATAAGAATTTTCTTTTTTTTATTTTCAAAGTTGTATTTTTGCAGCACCAAAAAAAATGGTTCTGCACAATTGCTAATATTAGTTTGTGTACATCTTTGCAATATTTTTAAAACTACTATAAATAACAACACTATGGGAAAGATAGAAGCTATCTCGAAATCAAAGCTGATAGACAAAATAGTCAAGAAAGCTAAAATAAACAAAGCCAAAGCTCAATTGGCTTACGAATGTGTACTTAAGGAAAGTCCTGCATTTAGAAAACAAGAGCTTAAAACGGTTGAAGCAATTAAGGAAAAAGCTGTAGCCATTAAAACTAAGCCAAAGGTTAAAGAAGTTAAAGTAAAAAAAGAGAAACTTGTCAAAACAGTCAATACTGTTGAAGTACCAAAATTGGTTGAAGTAATTAAAGAGGTTCCTGTTGAAATTATCAAAGAGGTTCCTGTTGAAATTATTAAAGAAATTGAAGTAATTAAAACAGTTCATGTTGAGGTTATCAAAGAAGTTGAGGTAATCAAGGAAATCGAAGTGATCAAAGAAGTTCCTGTTGTCAGTGAAATCGAAGTGATCAAAGAAGTTCCTGTTGAGGTTATCAAAACGGTTGAGGTACCTGTAGAGGTGATCAAAGAAGTGGAGGTGATCAAAGAAGTTCCCGTTCCTGTGGAAGTGATCAAGGAAGTAGAAGTGATCAAAGAGGTTAGAGTAGAAGTGATTAAAGAAGTTCCTGTTGAAAAGGAAGTTCATGTTGAAATCGTCAAGGAAGTCGAGGTAATCAAAGAGGTAGAGGTTATCAAAGAAGTTCCTGTTGAAGTGATCAGAGAAGTGATCAAGCCAGTTGAGGTGATCAAGGAAGTTATTGTTGAAGTGATCAAGGAAAAAGAAGTGATTTTCGAAGTTGAGAAAGTTACAGAAATCGCTGTCGAAGTGATCAAAGAAGTTTTGGTTGAGGTAGTTAAGGAAATCGAAATTGTCAAAGAAAAGCCAGTTGAGGTTATCAAAGAAGTAGAGAAAATTGTAACAGTAGTTAACAATGTTCCCGTTGAAGCTGTGAAATTGGTAGAAGTCTTTAGAGACAAAATGATTACAGTTATTGAGGAAAAACTTAAAGTAGAAAAAGTAGAAGTTATCCAGGAAAAAGTAGTTGAAAAAATAGTTGAAGTTCCTGTGGTTAAAGAGGTAGAAGTCATTCGTGAAGTGCCAGTGGAGGTTGTGAAAACTGTAGAGGTGATCAAAGAAGTTCCGGTTGAATTGATGAAAACCAATGAGATTGTAAAAGAGGTTGAGCTTATCCAAGAAGTAATTGTTGAATTGGTCAATGAGGTGATCAAAGAAATCGAAGTTGAAAGACAGATACCAATTGAAGTAATCAAAGAAATTACTTTGGTTAACGAAGTAAGGGAAGAAATCGAAGTAGAGGTTATCAAAGAAGTTGTTAACGAGAAAGAAGTTAAGAGCTGGATGTCTAAATATGAGACGCTTGAGAAAAACCACGCTAAATTGAATGACAGATTCGCTGATGGTTCAGACAAACTAAAAACAGGATTGGCTGAATTGAAAGATTTATCTTCTAAATATTCCTCTCTTGAGAAAAATCACGCCAAATTGAATGATAAATTCAATGACGGCTCTGATAAACTCAAAGCAGGTTTAGCAGAAATGAAAGATTGGAAAACTAAATGCACAGGTCTTGAAAAAGCCAATGGCAAATTAGAAGCTTCAATTGAAGCATTGAATGTTAAATTAGCAGCCAAACCTAAAGAGGTCGAAGTGATCAAAGAGGTAGAGGTGATCAAAGAAATTGAGGTGATCAAAGAAGTGCCAATAGAAATCATCAAAGAAGTAGAAGTTGTTAAGCAAATTGACATCGACTCATTGATGAAAATGATGCAAGGAATGGAAACTGTTGAGGTTTCTAAAACTTTGGTAGGTGAAACAAGAACAGAAGGAAAAAGTACTATCGTCGACAGCCGTCAAGTAAAATCAGGAACTTACAAGCATTTGTACAGCAAATGGGATGTGAAAGTTACTAATTTACAGGTCATCGAAGGAATTGGCCCAAAAATTGAAGAGGTATTGAAGAAAGCCGGAATTAAGAACTTCCGTTCTCTTTCAATATCAACGCCAAGCAAGCTAAAATCTATTCTGGAAAAAGCCGGTTCAAAGTATAAAATGCACGATCCAACTTCATGGCCAGAGCAAGCTGAATTGGCGCACAAAATGGATTGGGATTCATTGATTACATTGCAAAGAGAATTGGATGGTGGAAAAGAAGGCGGAAGCAAAGACACCGTTTCTAAGTTAGAAAAAATGATGTCTTAGTAATTTTTGATTTTTTAATTCTAAACTTACAATAATATGAATTATTCTAAACAGAGGGCAATCAGTGAAAAAATTGTCAGCTCAAAAGAAGGAACATCCGATGTGATTAAACTTATCAAGGATTCAAAAATCCTCGATATAAGTGCAAGAGTGAATCTTTCGCACGCCTCTTCTGAAAACTTGACCATGAAATTGGTCGGACCAAATGGTAAATCAGTCGTTCTCCATAAAAAAGAGAAAGTAAAAGGAAAGTTTTTGGTAAAATCCTATGGAGCCAAAGAATTGAAAAAATTTGTTGGCTTAAAATCCAAAGGAAATTGGACGATAAACGTTTCTGATACAGGTAAAGGAAAAACGGGTTACCTAAATTCATGGACATTGAATATGAAATTTGCTGATTCTCCAAAATCAGAAACTTTCATCCCAGACAAAGCAGCCAAATCTTTGATTAGTAAACATCATTGTCATGAGGCTGGTAAAATAAAGTCTATGAAATGCAATGTAAATATTGCGCATGATTTTGTAGGTGATTTAACCTTGAGCCTTGTTAGTCCTTCAGGCACCGAACAAGTTCTTCAAAAAAGAATTGGTGCTGGAAAAAAGAATTTGAAAAAGACTTTTACTAAAAAGGATTTGGAAAAGTTCAATGGAGAGTCTGCAAAGGGTGCTTGGTCGATCAAAGTAAATGATTCGCTTCCAAAAGATACTGGACGTCTCATTAATTGGGGTTTAGACATCGTACTTATGTAGTACGCCATCATTCTAAAAATATAATGCTCAAAGGGCCGTAAGAAAATTTCTTGCGGCCCTTTTTTTTATTATAAAATGTTTTTTTTTCGTGAAATTTATCTCCTCTAAAGTTCTTCTTAAGCCCCTAAATGCAAGCGTTTTTCAGGCTTTTGATTTTGTAGTTTCTGCGTTAAACTCTATTTCAGCCACCTAAAAAGACTGGCATTCTCAAATTTTTGCATTATATAAGTGAAACCCTTCAGAAGGCAGAGTTTATTTCTGCATGCAATCTTTCCTTGGTTTTCTTTCTTTTTCAAATCTGCAATTTAATTACATGGATACAAGTAATCTATTACCTGTGTTCGAGTTCATATTACCGCAATGCTGTCTTTTAACCAAAACAGTCTTGGAATTTATTTCATCCAAATTGAAGCGCTGGAACATTTTTTATAAAACCAATGCTTCAATCTGGTTAACCATAAAATACTATTGCGATGATAAATTTTATCAACAAAAAAATCTATTTGCTATTGGCCATGTTATTCATTGCCATTGTTTTGCCCCCATCCTTAAATATTATAGCCCAAAATGCACCATCATTTCTAGAAGAACAGAGCGCCAACGAAGAAACGGAAATGTGCGGAGTAGCAAGATCCTACAAAGAATTGTACGAATCTTTTCCAGAAAAAGAAGCGCAAGATGAAGCGGTCCTTTTGCAAATGATGCAAAAAATTGATTCAGTAATCACACAACAAAAAACACAAAAAAATTCTGACGATGGAGATACCATCCCGGTCGTCTTCCATTACATTTACGATTGCGGTGACCCTGATTTGTTGGCGGTAAATGCTCAGGCTTTCAGAGCCATTAACAAACTCAATGAAGATTTCAATGGGATAACTGCCCAAAATTGCATGGAGTCGGATGATTGTGAGGTAAGTGCTCAGTTTTATGCTCCAGCAAATCGTTTCCATTTTAAACTAGCCGACAAAGATCCCAATGGTAACCCTACAATTGGGATCACCAAACAACAATCCTATAAAACTTTTTTGGGTTTAGGTCACGGTACCGGATACAAACAAATTGTTCAATGGCCAAGAAATAAATACATGAATGTTTATGTCGTAGAAAGAGCCACACCAAATGATAACTCAGGCGTCTCTTATTATCCAACATCAAGCCATAGTTACAATCCAGGCGATGGCAATGAACTTTACGATGGTCCAACCATTGCTGCTTGGGCATTTGACCCACAATTCGATCCGAACTCTACTAGGCATAATTATGATTATGTTCTAAGTCACGAAGTTGGACATTGGCTGAACCTTCGACACATTTGGGGAGGCGAAACCAGCGCACAACATTGTTCAAATTGCAATGAAGATGATTTCGAATTCGTCAACGAATTCCTAAACGATTATGAATACCTGTTTGACAACGACTACGTCCTGTCAGGATTTAATGACACGCCAAATGCTATTGGAAATTCAACCTGGAACGACTGTGCAATCGGAAGCAATAGCTGTCCTGATGCAGGGGAAAAGTGGGCAGATGAATTTTGTGGCGAAGTCATTCCTTCAAGCGAATCCAGCATTATTCAAATTGACATGTATGACAATTTCATGAACTATACACCTTGTGCAAGCATGTTTTCCAGAGGACAGATTAAGTTCATGAAACTGATCCTGCAAAGTTCCATTTCAGATAGAAACAACTTGATTTCAGAGACGAATCTGCAGGATTGTTTCTACTTGAACAACGAACCGAATATGGTTTTAATGGAAGATGCTTTTGTCGAAGATCGATATGAAGATGGATGTATTTCGGGTGAAATAGGAATTAGATTAAGGAATGGACTTAAATTTCATTCCGCTTATATTGATCAAACACTGAGCAATTCATTTTATCAAAATTCAGCTTTGCCCAATGGCCTACAATTAGAAGTTATGGTCAATGATGTAGATTCAGCAACTTTGATTTTAAGCTGCAGTTCCAACTTGGAAGACCATGAAACAGATCTGAGTTTTCAATTCACATTAGGGGCAAATTCCAATCCTTTTACTGCACTATTGGGCTCTATCAATTCTGAAAACCGCACAAAAAATATTAGGCTGGACTTTAGCAATTTTGAGCATGGAGTTAAGTATGAATCATTTGCTTATGAAAATTATGTTGGCCCAGAAGCTCTTTCTTATAAATGGATTCCAATTGAATCGGAGAACAGAAAATTCAATATTTTTCTAATACACAACCAAAACCCTGAAGAGTATGTCATTGAGACCAGTAGTGGTTTGAGTATAATCATTGATGAACCGACGGATCCATATCAAATGCGTTTGACAAAATCATTCAACGACGGACAATTAATTGAAGGCTTAGCTGCTGATATTATTCAGGATGGCAACACCTATTTGATTGACAAAGACAATCTACCATTCGACCAAGAAGCTTATTTCTATTTGGGTTTTCAGTTAAATGATTGTGAAAGTATGGTGAAGACTGGTTGGATTCGTTTTCAAGAAGAGCCAACCTGCGATGGAATCAAAATTATTGATTATGCCATCAACAATGAGGCGGAAATGTTTTATGCAGGCCAGATTGACCAAGCGGTTCTGAGGATGAATAGATCAGACTTTGAGCAAAAATCGAATTTGGAATTCAATGAAATAAAAATCGACTTAGTTCAAACAGACCCGAACCAAGTTTTTTGTACAGATTGTAATTTAATCAATGGAGTAGATTATGAAATTGAATTGTTTTCATTTGATAATAGTGAAATAAATACCAGTGATTTTTTGCTTGAAATTTTAGAACCGACTAAGGCTGTTTTGAGTCTTAGCAATGCTGTGAATTTGAATCAAAATATAAATGTCGGTTTGAACTTGAATAATTCTTGTTTTGAAAATGTCTTTGATCTCAATGATTTGGAAATATTGGTGGAGCCCTACCTTTTTGAAGGACCAATCTATTCCAATTCGCCTTCGCCAGGATTTGAATCGGGAAGTACTTGGCAAGCATTGCTAATTGGAGATGTAAACCAGGATTTTTCAACTTATCAGAGCCAGTTTGGACTGTATACTTATGCTGCTACTGAAAGTTCTTTGGGTGGATTTGCGGCATACGTGGCCGCACCATTTCATTACAATGCTTATTGCAAAAACAACTCGAATGAACTCAAACTATTGGATTATTTGGAGGAAGCCTCAAATGGTGAATACAAACCAGTTGGAACGGGAGACGTCGATGAGGAGGGGCAGCCACCCAATTGGGAGTTGTACTTAAGCCAAGAATATTTGAATACGATGCTAGGGGAAGAGAAATACATTTCCTTGCAGTTCTTGGATGACTGTTCTACAGTGCATTATTTTTGGGTTAAGATTTACATCAATTCAGCTGGTGTTGTTTCAATAATAGATGGACTTATATCTCAAGAGTCAGATGTTCCAATTGGCATTGGGGAAATACCAAGCAACGACATTGCTTGTGACCCTCAAACTACAGAAGCAATAGATTACCTTTCAATTTCAAGCATAGAATTTGTCGATGAATTCTTGAATGTTTCCGGTTCAAACAGCTATTCAGATTATTCTGATTTGGGTGCAATTGATTTGTTGACAGGTGAAAATTACATCCTAAATCTAGAGATGGTCAACGATTTAAGCCCTAATCACAGCACAGGAGCCAATTGGTATGTATGGATCGATTTTAATGAGGATGGTTTTTATTTGCCCAGTGAAATTGTAGGGGCTTATCATCAAGAAGATATTTTTGCAACGCCATTTACGGATGCTAACTTTGTTATTCCGGCAGGAAACTCACCTGGTATTTATACCATGAGAGTGATTTTGAGTCTGAATGAAATAAGTTCCCTAAATGCTTGTCAGGATTTTTATTCTGGTGAAATTGAAGATTATGCGGTCAATATTATTGAGGATTGTTTAAGCGATAAAGTATTGGAAAGCGCTTTGGTCGCAGGAAACCATCAGGTAGAAAATTCAATTACGATGCAAAACAATGCCTTCGTGTCGCCACAAAGTAGTTTGAGTTTGAAGGCTGGGAAATATATTGAAATTTTACCAAAAACCATTGTCTCTAAACATTCAAATTTCATTGCTCAAATTATTCCATGTGGAACCACAGCCAATAAAACGCAGGAAGCAGTCCTTGAAAAACCAGCAATTGTAGTGGATGAAATTTCATTAAAAGCGGTACCCAATCCATTCAAGGACAATCTCGATTTGAACTTTGTATTGTCAAAGCCTGAAATCATTGACATCAACATTTTTGATTTTAATGGAAAGGCGATTGTGAATTTGTTCAATAAAGAAAGATTTGATTCGGGTGAGCACAGTATACAAGTCAAGACGCATCAATTTGAATCTGGTGTGTATTTTATTCGATTGAAAACTCAGCATGAAGTACTTGTCCGTAAAGTCTTAAAAATAGAATAAATCCTAAGTGATCTATAAATCCTATGTGTTCTATGTGTCCTATGTGGTTCAAATCTACAAACCACACAGGACACATAGCACACATAGTTTCTAAATCTGTCCAAGAATAGTCGGATCTTTAATTTCCTTATCTTTTGCCAACAAAAGAACCTTAGAAACTATTTCAGCCGTCTTTGGATCATCATCAATAAAGGGTAAAAACATTCTTCCACGATGTTGAGAATGGACAGGAATGATATAAAGCGCTGAACCAGCCAACTTGTGACAGACTCCACTTCCTAGATGCACAGAATAGTTGCCCAGTTCTCCATTTATTTTAGCATGGTTTTTGGAAATTTTGACATTTTTCAACTTAAACAAACGGCAGGTTTCTTCAACAATTACTGCGCGCAATTCGATAGACGATTGGCTGGCTTCAGGATCAACTCCTCCAACATGAGCAACACTAACAACCAAGTCAATATCTCTCATTGATTCAGAAAATATCCTGCCATCAATTTTATCGAAAGCCAATTTTTTTCCTGTTTTCCTATCGTGAAATTCTATTGTTTCCAGGGTAGGGGATTCCACATCGGCTGGTGAAAACCAATCGGCCATTGCATACATCCTTGTAATGATGTTTTGTTTGTGGTTAACTTTCTGCAGTCCGTCATCATAATCAACCGTCCATTTTAGTCCCTTGAGCAAGGCTACGGTTTTTCTTGTTTGAACCTGATGCCCTGCATACCTTCTCGATACGGTTTTTGACTTTAGTTCGTCTTTACTTGGAATGTAAAGTTCTCGGAAAATTTGTTTGAAAGGCTGAGCCAATTCTTTTTCAAAGCAATACTTTTGGAACGCCGCCCATTTTTTCATTTTAAACAAATCAACACAGTGGGCAATTCTTATTTTATCACCCAATTTGAAACTTTTACCCTTTGAATCAAGCAGTTTTTTACCATCATAAAATCCTTGGTTTTTATCAGACAACAAAACCAGTTTTTTCAAGATAGGAGCAACAACAGGATGTTCTGCAAGCGTCTCAATTTCCTGCTTTGAAAACTCATCACCATTGACCATGGCGTTTTCCAAACTTTTTCTCGTTCTTCTGTATTGCTCTCGCAGGGTTTTATTGAAGGCTTTTAATTCTAAGACGGCCTTGTTTTTTCTGTGTTTGGCTGGAATGGATTTAAGCACTTTGCCAGCCTTATAGGCCATTACAGAAGCCAGTCCCTGTTCATTTATTTCCAATTTAACAGTGGTGTCACCCAACTCAAGGCTTCCAGCTTTTTTAATAATTTCTTGAGCTTCTTTGGTTTCCATTGCCCATTGAAGTCTAATCGGATCTGGGTATCCAGCAGTTCTAGCTAGATTTTCCATCGCTATTTTTACGGCTATGCTTTCACTTGCTTGACGCTGCGACCCAAACTGCTTGCTTTCCTTTTTGAATTTTTGCAAATATTGGTAGCGTTTCAAAACATCTTCCTCCGGTTTTGTTTTACTCAGTGGAACAACACCAAATACTCGCAGGTAGTTTTGATTTCTAGTGGCTTTGATCTTAGCTTTGATCGCTGTTATTTTCACCTTGCCAAGTATCACATCGACGTACAACAATCCTCTTTTATGACCTGCACCATCTGAAACGTACTTTGCCGCATCATAAAGCATTGACCATTTTTTGCTTCCGAGCGCTTTGTAAATTTCTTTGAACCAATCAATGTCTACCGCTCCATCTCTAAACGCAGGAATTTCTACGGAAGAATGCTTTCCGATTTCTGTTTCTGTCTGTGCATCATGGCGGCTATTTGTGTGGGCATGCAACCACCAAACCCCAGATTCCATTTCTTTCCAGTCCAGATTTTTGGCAACCAAGGGAAGCCATTGCGGAGCATATGTTGCGGCATCACACAATCTTTTCTCTGAAATTTTACTTTCCGATATAAGTTGATCAAAGTCTTTTTGACTGCAATCTTTGCTCGGATAACATCTTTTCAAAAGAGTACTTAAAATTTCTTTTTTGTTTCTTGCTTGATTGCTCCAACTATAAATGTATCCACGGTAGAGATTGTCTTTCCCCAGAGCTTTCAATACTTTTGCAAAATTTTCAATTCCAAAAAGTTTTTGAATAGATTGTGCGAGTATACTAACAGCCGTTGAGGAATCTCCCCTGACCATTTCAATTTCTAAAATTCTGTCTCTGCACTTATCTGATATTTCATTCAAGAATGGAAACTCCTTTCTTACATCATAAGATTTTTCGTTGTGAATTTTAGTTAAATCTGCAATTGCATCTGGAAGCAATGCCCTCAAATAAACAGAATTAATGTCTGTCAACTTTTGAGTATAGGCCCTTGCATAATCATACAAAGATGGAAGAAAATTACTTTCCACTTTAGATTTGTCCGGCCTTATACTGTATCTCCATTCACTAAATTTCCAAAACTGTTCAAATTGCTGCTTATTCATTTTCCTTTTTCTAGCACCTAAGGCGCTCCAAGAAGTACTGATTGCATTGATGTCATACCAAGTTATTTTTTCATCTGAATACTGGTTTTCACTTTCAATTTCAAGCTTTAATAATTTATCGTCTAGTGAATTGAAAATTTTATGTATAAGACCACTTAAGTAATCAATCTCGTTTTTATAAGGATAACGATTTTCCAAAATAGTCAAAATATCATTTATAGGATTTTGCCATTCATAGGTTCCGAATTTGGGTATTTCAGCTATGTAAATTTCACTGAGGATTTTTTTCTTGAAATTCGATAATTTATTTTTTGTAATATTTTTTCCAGATTTGTTTTTCCGATTTAGGTTGATCAAAAACAAATCCCTGCTTGTCAAACCTGAATCTTTAAACCATTTTCTCCAAACTTCAGGCAAAGGGTAATTGCAAAAAGTCTCTTCTGCAGTCCTTTTTTCTTTCGAATATTTTATTCGATTAAAAGTGTTGCCAAGCAAAACCGTATTTACTTGCCCATTCCAATACTCGCAGGTATACTCATATTCTTTGTTTTCATGAACAAGTTTACCCAATTTTTCCAATGCAGCATTGACCTTTTTCGGTGTAGTGCTTAGGCCGAAATTCTTTTTGTTTACTTTGGAAAATTCTTCTGTGGTTTTGCTTTCTAATTTTACATTTTTGAGTAATTTACTAGGATCATACAATCCGAAACCATTCTCTGCATTGAATTGGTTAACCGGATTGTCAGCTTCCAACAAGCCAGATAATATTACTTCTTCCTTAGAGTTTTTCTTCTTTCTGGAATTGTACGCTTCGGCAGTTTGTATTGCCCATTTTTTATGCTTGTTGCTGTTTTCTTTTAGCCACAATAGTAAGTCTAGCCCAGCCAAACGCTGATCAACATTTTTTGCAAGCGTTAATCTTGCTGCACTTTCTTTGATTTGCTTTTCTCCTTTTTTGATAATCAATTGAATGGTTGACTTTCTGAAATCTCCAGATTTTCTTGTCAGCAATCCTTCAAACACTTGTATTTCAGAATCGTTCAAGGAGGCAGAATTCAGTGCTCTAATAGCAGTAGTTTTTATCCATTCAGATCGGTCTTTCAAAAGTAGAAAGGCCAAAGCTCTCTTCTTTTTTGTCAAAATTGGTCGCTTATCTTTTTCGTTGTAATTGTAACTACTAAACTCGGGAAAAATACTTCGGCTAACTTGTTCTCTGCAGCTAACAGGCAATTCTTTAAAGTAAGGCAAAATTTTATCGAATTCACTTTCCTTATTATAATCCAATAAGTTTATCATCAGATCAAATAGGACCTCTTTCCCGTATGAAAAAATCATCCAAGAAAATACGGTGGGTTTTGATTTGACCATTTTAGTTGGAAGGCAATCCAATCGAGATTCTAGTTGGGTATAAAGTTCATTTTTCTTTTTAGGCCTTCCTTTGATTATTCGGGTGAAATTTGAATCGTTTATCAAACTTGCTGCTTGGCATATAATGATTGGATGGTCATTGCTGAGAAATTTCATTCCATAATCAATGCTAAAAGAAGAAATATTTATTTGTGAAATGAAATATAGGGCGAGAGAAATCTTTTCATTGCTTCCTTTTAAAACTATATCCAATAAGGGCTTGCATTCGACTACATCAACTACACCTTGGGCCCACAAAGCCATGTAAACTTCAGCATTGTCTTTACTGGAAACGGCTTTTTTTATTTTGGAAGGATCAGATAAGAACAAATCTGCTAATTCAAGAAAACGTTTGACAGTCTTTTCTTTTTCAGCTTCCCAACCCAGTCCTGCCCAAGTATCAACGGCCCTTACAACTGAAGAAAAACGACTCAATTTGTTGTCAATAATTACCTTGATGAAATGCTTCATTGCCATCAACGAAGTTTCATCAAGACTTTCTAAAATTGTTTGTCTAAGCCCTTCTTGTCTTTGAGCACTCAGAAGCAATTTTTCGACGGCAATCAGACATTCTTCATTTTCTGAAATCAGCATGCCTTTGATGATTTCGCGGCTTGGCATAGCGATCTTATGTCTGCCATAAACAGCATCCAAAAATAGTTGTGTTAGGTTCTTGTCTTTTAATTGAATGGCAGCTGCGAAAATATAAGAAAAACAAGGAGCATATATTTTATTACTGTAGCAGGCATATTCTTCTACAGTGAAATCATAGCTCGCTTCATAAATCAAATTGATGATGAAATTTAATTGGTTTTTGAAATATATGCTCTCTAAATTTGATGCACGAAAAGAACGCCTGTAATAGCCGGACTGATACATCAAACTCGGGATAATATCCCAAGCTTTTTTAGCCAATTTAGCCAGCTCTTTTCCAAAAAGATAATCTAGTAACTGTGATTGTTCTCCAGACCAAAATTTTGCGGGTTTCGATATTTTTGTCAATTCCTCAAACCGCTTTGTACCTATTTCAATAGTCCCTCTATAATTACTTTGGCCCTTTATAGAAAATTCTTCTAAACCATCTAAAAGGAGTAAGGCAATCTTGATGTTTTTAGGTGAGAGTCCACTTTTTTTACTTTTATTTTTTTTTAGTTTCTCAAATTCAGCTATCAAGTCTTTTCTCGATTTTGAATTTTTTTTGCTTGCAATTAACTCTTCGAGTTTATCCATCGTTTTTAAATTTTCGTTAGTTTTTATAATAGACCGGTTAAGAAGGTCAACCTTACTACTGTAATGTTATCTGATTCTTTTAAGTTGATTTTTTGGCTTGAAATTTCCAAAGGTTCATCATTTATGAAAAGGGCGATCAATCCATCTTCAAATGCTTGTAGGACAGTGCTGACGGCTTTTGATTCATCGGCCTTATTATCATTGTATTGTTCATTAAATTTCACACTTCCTGACTGGGCACTTTGAGAAATTGTAGATTCGCTTAAAAAGTTGAATAAGGTATTGTTATCTTTTTTTTTGTTAAATGCATTTACTTGTTGGAGCACAAGTTTTGTTAAAAGTTCGGAGACATTGCTTTCTGAAGCAATTTCCAAATCAATGATTACTTGATCAATAAAGGACTTTTTTTTACCTAAGGCTTTGGCGCTGAGTTGAAGTTTCATTTTTATTAGATTTTACAGGGATTCGATTTCAAAATTAAAAAAAATAACCGCCTTAAACTGAAATATTCGGATTATTTGTGGGCACAAAATACGATGTTTTTCAGGCTAATTGTTTGAGCAGCTAAGCCATCAAAAGCCCATCAAAGGCCCATCAAAAGTTTGTGAAAGTTTGTAAAAAGTTTGTGAAAAGTTTGTGAAATTTTGTGAAAGTTGTCAAATTTCTTTCTGATTAAAGAGTCAAGTCTTTTCGACTTCTTCTTTGATAAAATGCTCTAAAAACCAAGCATTCATTTCGACAGTTTTTTCTGCCAATTCCAAACCGAAATCACTCAGTTTATATTCAACTCTAGGAGGAACTTCGGCAAAAGCTTGCCGAACGATTACTTCTTTCTCTTCAAGTTTTTTCAAACTCACAGAAAGCATCCTTGAGGATATGCCATTAATGTTTTTCTTTAATGCATTAAAACGAAGAGTATGGTGGTAAGCGAGATTGTAGATAATTAACAAGCTCCATTTGTCAAGAATGGCTGCCATAATATCTTTGGTGATACAAAAGCCACGCTTTTTCTTGTTAGCAATTGATTTGTGGAAAAAAACTTTGACCTTATTTTTTAATCTAAGTTGCTGATCTTCAATATTAGTTACTTTCATGTTACCAAATTACAAATTGTTAACTCGTTGATTTTCATAAAATTATTTTATACTTTTATATTAGTTACAATTAGTAACCAATGAACCAAATATAAGCAATTATGCAAATAAAAACTAAAGAAGAAATTTTAATTGGATTGGAATCCAGTTTTTCAAACGTACTAGCTTGGTTGGAAGAACAGCCAATTGATAAAATTAATAAGGAAATCTTAGAAGGCAAATGGACCATTGCTGGACATTATGTTCATTTGATTAAAAGTGCCAGAGCGGTAACGCGCGGTTTAAAGATGCCTCGAATTGGTTTGCGTGGAATGTTCGGCATTAACAACAGAGAAGAACGATCCTTTGATGAATTAATGGAAAAGTACAAGGCAGCGATCGCTCCTGGTTTGACAGCTGGACCAGATTTTACCGCAAAGCCAGGAAAGGAATATGAAAAAGAAGATTTGATTAAGCAAATGAAAGGAGAGTTAGAGGAATTCAAATC
>CALBCY010000032.1 GCA_937927195.1 uncultured Chitinophagales bacterium | reverse complement strand
GCTGTTGGATCAAAATTGCAAGCCATTGCATCGGTGCAACCGATTATTCCATTTCCACCACAATCCCCACAAGGATCCAGCATTTCACAAGAAGCATCGTCACAAGTTGCTGTTGGATCAAAATTGCAAGCCATTGCATCGGTGCAACCGATTATTCCATTTCCACCACAATCCCCACAAGGATCCAACATTTCACAAGAAGCATCGTCACAAGTTGCCGTTGGATCAAAATTGCAAGCCATTGCATCGGTGCAACCATCTGGTAAAATACAAGAGTTGTCATTGCAACGAGCTATTGGATCGTAATTACAAGCCATTGTGTTGGTGCATCCATAAGGGGTGTCAACATAACAATCGCCGTAACAGTCTAAGGTGTAACTGCAAGATGCATCATCGCAACTTGCATTGCTAATAAAGTTGCAGGCTGTTGGATCAGTGCAACCTTCTATGCCAGTTCCTCCACAAACTCCGCAATCATCATTTGTTTCACAAGAGCCATCATTGAAGGTAGCACTGGGATCATAATTACATGCCAGAGGATCTGTACAGCCTGGAATTCCACCTGGGCAAACATCTTCCAAACTTATTTCCAAACAAAAAGTCCCACCATCAATACCATTGGAATAATATTCATCGACCAACAAATAGTAGGTAGTTCCAGCGTCAAAATAGAAGGATGCTCCAGCTGGAAAATTTGTGCTGCTTGAATTGGGACTGTCTTCACTACAACCAAAGAAATTTAATGAATTACAAGTTCCGTCATTGCTTTCATAAATCAAAAATTGACTGTCTTCTCTAGATCCCATTGTGCCGCTGCAAGCATTCACACTGCTTTGTGCAATTGCCTCAATAAAATAGTTTCCGCTTGTGACAATATTAAATGAAAACCAAACTGTAGAATGCAATTCTACCTGATCCAAACCGTTTTCAATTTCACAAAAACAACAAATTCCATTGACATCAACTTCTGATCCGCTATATGCTGTATACAAATAATCGCTTGGATCGGCAGTTGCATTGGTTAAATCAAAAGTGCCAGCCGAAGAAAAATTGTTTGGACAATTGGAAAAGGAAGCAGAAATGTCAATTGCTCCAGTACATTCATTGTTTATTGGAGGGCAACCAGGGCTTCCATAAGGAGCTACATTGACATCAATACTAACAGGCCCAAAAGTATTCGATCCAATAGTGTTTCCGGCGCTTAAGCTTACCAATAAATTTCCCGCTTGATCTGGCAAAATTTCAGGATTTTGCACGGTGGAGTTTATGACAGAATTTAATGCGCTGCCACTGAAAGTCCAATTCCAGTTATTGGGGGAGTTACTTGATAAATCAGTAAAAACAATTGTTTCGTTTTGGCATAAATTTAAGGTCCCAGTTTCCGGCGAGAACAAAGCCTCAGGAATGGCTGGCAAGGCGCATTTTATTAAATTTATATCATTGCTAAAATTTAGCCTGTTAGAAGTGGGCAGCTGTTCCAAAGTTAAGTACATATAACCAGCTTGGTCATTTGTGAAATATTCTGTGCAAGGACCATAATCCATAAGATTGAATATATTGTCTACTGACCCACAACTACTCGGAACCTGGCCGTTTTGAGTGGCCGAACAGTTAACATTTCCTACAACGCTTGTACTGTTGTTTTGATTATAGGTATCATTTACGGGATAATTACTATTGAATAAATAATCATCATCGGAGCCACAACCATTTCCCCAAACATGCTGTAGTCCCAACCAGTGGCCACATTCATGGGCCAATGTGCTTCCAGAATTTGCGAAATCATAGGCGAGGTAAATGGAATTGTAGCCTTGGTCATTTACAGCATATCCCGGCAAATAAGCGTAACCAGCAGTAGTTGTGTTTCCGGTGGAATTTTCTAAAGAGGGGAGTACATAAATATTGAGGTATTCGTCGGCTGGCCATTCTGGAGCGATGGCCATAATTTGATCATGTTGATTCACTCCGATTGTTGTCGAGGCGATGCTGTTAAGGATGCTGGCAGTGGTGGTAACTCGGTTTATAGCAAATTGACCTTCATCAATCATCCCATCTCCATTCGAATCTTTGATTCCATCCCTGTTTATATCATTGCCGTGGAGATTGGGATCCTGTGGATGGTCATAAACTGCAAGGCACCATTCAATACAGGTCCCATTGCAAGCTGTTCCTTGAAAAGCGGGTGGGGAATTATCATCCGCTTCATCGCCTTGAATAAAGTAGGAATTTAGACTTCCCAATATTTCATTTATAATGAAATCATCATCTCTGTAACCAGAAGATAAATCATTGGGATTGTAAATGAAATGAAAAACTACAGGGACAGTAATAACTGAAGCACAAGCCTGATTTCTATTTGGGGACAAGTCCAAAAGTTCAGATTGCTCCATTAAAAGCTGTCTGACTTCAGGGTGGTCTTTGTAAAGTTGTTCCATTACCCGATCAAATTGACAATAGTCATTTGTTTCTTCTGGTAATAAAATGGCTTTTTCTATTGATTGAGCAATGAGTGTATTGACAATCAAACTCAACCAACTCAACAAAATCAACAAGCTGGTAAATCTCCTAAACACATGAAACATAATTTGCATTTATTCCTAAAGCTTACACTTAGGCAATTAAATAAAATATTCAGGGGGAAGGATAATTGGGATATTAAATTACTGATAAAATGCAATATTTTAATAGAATTTGTCAATTTATTTTTGTCTGGTTATTTTGCGACAAATAATTGAAAATCAAATGTTTGAAGAGGAGTTTTGATTTAGCACTAATTTTGGTAAGGATTTATGTATTATACGAAAAGAAAAGAAATTGGATCTAAATGGCATTAAATATTTCTGAGACGCATATGATGTAGCCATTCCATCGTTTGTGGCAAGCTCCAGCTTGCCTTATGTTTATCACCGAGGTCTCTGGCCTCCACAAGGTATTACGAAATGAAAAGCAAAAAAAGTAGTCCGCCTACTGCAAATCTGCGATTATGAAGTAGCGAATGGTACAATGCATTTGTCCGTCAAAAATTAGCATGTTTTCATAATTATTGATTAATTATCGTGTTTAGAATGCAGCTATTTTGAAAATGGCCTATATTGACCATTTTATGTTTAGATTTGGTTAACGATGATGAACCAGCCCGGCTTTTAGCAATTTTATTTTTTCTAATATGGATCTTTAGCCTTTTGTGTTTGGAAGATTATGAAATATGTTAAGCTATTTGATGAAAACAACCTTTTGGCAAGTGCTGAAGTGATCTGCCAATCCGAAACTCAATGTTTGGTTCAACTCTCTTTTGAAAAAGATGATCCAGAGGATCATTTTAATGTACTTAAAGGTGGAAGTGGAGCGATCTGACTTCAAGATTTTGTTTTTGTCTATAATTTTTAGTTGACAATGAATTGTTGTTTTGCTTGTCCCATTTCGTGTAAAAATATAGTATTTAAGGATATAACTTAAATTGTTCTGCTAGTTGTTGACTTAAAGTGACGGACAAAGCAAAATTTTTGTATTTTATTTTGTATTAATTTTTGGTAAAATTTGTGTAGGTGTAAAATAGTGACCGTAAATTTCCAGCGATGAATGAGTGCATGAAAATAATGTTTCTGTTGGTTCTGTCAATAACGGGATTAAATATCTTTTCAGGTAGTCTCCATTCCTTAATTTTAATTTCACAATTCAATCCTAATTTTGAAGTAGAAAACAGATTCCAATTTTATCCAAAGCTACCAGATGGATGCACAGATCCTTGCGCGCCAAATTTCGATTCCAACGCAGATAACGATGATGGATCTTGTGAGGAATACGATACTACTTGTCCAGCCAATACTTGTTTGATTCATTATTTCTGGAATTCAGATAATTGTTCTTGTTTAGAAGTTACGATAACTTATAATTGCAATGATGATTTAGAATGTACCATTGATTATATAGATGAGATTACTTGCGAATGCATCAATGAATTCATTGAAGAGTGTATAGAAATTGGTTGTACTGATCCCTGCGCACCCAATTTTAATCCCTGGGCTGTAGAAGAAGATGGCTCTTGTGAAGAATATAAAAACGAATGCAATGACTATGACCCATGTGCTTTAGGAGGCTATTCAGTTTGGTATGAACCAGATTGTATGTGTGTGGTCACCGAAGCCACAGTTATGGGCTGTACTGATACCAACAATGCTAATTACAACCCAAACGCAAATTGCATGGATGAAACTCTATGTGCTGGTTCTGATTGTCAATTGGAGGCCACGGCAGAGGGGTTTTGTACAAGCGAAAACAATTACCAAGTCAACTTGGTAATTCTAAGCGAAAGTTTGGATGAAATTTTTGTCCTTAGCAATTTATTGACTGATGAAATCTTTGATACCATTTCATCAAACAATGTGACAATTATTGATTTTGAAATTGGAATAATGTATCAGGTAAAAATTTCACTACTTAGCGATCCTAATTGCTTTGTAACTTTATCAGGTCCATCACCAGATTGTATAGGTTTTCAAGTTATCGGCTGCACCGACCCTTGTGCTCCCAACTTTAACCCAAGTGCAGAAATCGATGATGGAACTTGCGAAATCGACACTTCTTGCCCAATTGAAAATTGCTTTTTTGAGTATTTCTGGGATTCAAATTCTTGTTTATGCGATAGCATTTCAATATTCAACTCCAATTGCGATGATCAAAACGCCTGTACTTCAGACCTCGTTGATGAATTGACTTGTGAGTGTTTAAATATTCCGATTGATGCTTGTGTTTTGGGCTGCACCGATCCTTGTTCTTCCAATTATGATTCTCTGGCCACAGAAAACGATGGCTCTTGCGAAACAGTTTGTGCTGAAGCAAATTGTTATTATGAATATTTCTGGAACGAAGATGCTTGCTCCTGTGATAGTATTTATATTGCAATAGTAGATTGCATTGATGAAAACGATTGCACAGAAGATTTACTCATTGGACAAGACTGTGAATGTGTTCATATTGAAATAGAGGATTGTGCATTTATTCAAGGCTGTACCGATCCTTGTTCCTCCAATTTTAATCCAGATGCAGAGACCAATGATGGCTCCTGCGAAACAGTTTGTCCTGCAGCTAATTGCTATTATGAATATTTCTGGAATCCAAATTCTTGTTCTTGTGACAGTACTGTGATTGAAGAAAATATCTGCATAGATGAAAACCTATGTACAGAGGATTATATAAATGAAATTACTTGTGAATGTTTCCACATTCAAATCGAGAATTGTGCCTTTATCCAAGGCTGTACAGATCATTGCGCTCCCAACTTTAATCCTGAGGCTGAAACCAATGACGGTTCTTGTGAGGAATATGAACAACCCTGTAACCTTGATCCTAATAATTATCAGGGAATTTATATGTGGGATTACAACATTTGTAATTGTGTGCCAGATACCTCAGTAATCTATGGATGTCCTAATCCTGAAGATCTGTTTTACAATCCTGAGGCAACTTCCTATAATGAAGACCTTTGTTATCATCGGTATTGCGAGGGTTTTGAAGTTGCTGCACTAGTCGAATGCATACCCCCTAATGGTGCTGGCTATTCGGTAACAATTTATATGTACGGACTATCAAATGAGTTTTTAATAGAAGATTTAATCAATGGTGAAATATCAGAACCTATAGATAGCAATATTTATACTTTTTACGATTTTCCTTCTGGCTCTGGATTTAGCTATAAAATTAGTTCTGTTTGCTATCCAGATTGTTACGAAATTGTAACAGTTTCGTTGGTAGATTGTTGGTTATTCATTAATGGCTGCACCGATCCTTGTGCCCCTAATTATGACGAATATGCAATTGTTAGCAATAGCTCTTGCTTGGATTATAATACTTCATGCCCTGAAGACAACTGTTTCCAGCAGTTTTATTGGGATACCTTATACTGCAATTGCAAATACGATGCTATTTTGTATGATTGTGAAGATGGGAATGACTGCACCGAAGACTTTGTAAACGAAAATATTTGTGAGTGTGTCAATCAACCGTTAGCGGACTGTCAACCTGTTCTTGCTTGTAAAGATCCATGTGCACCCAACTACAATCCAGAAGCCACTGAAGATGATGGTTCCTGCGAAACTTACATGACGTTCTGCGATGAAGATCCGTGTACCAATGGAGGCATTTATTCTTGGGACGCCAATACCTGCCAATGTGTTTTGACTGAGCCGACACTGGTCGCCTGTTCAGACCCCTGTGACTCCAATTACGATCCAGCAGCCAATTGCTTTGATGACGGTCTATGTGGCTGCAATATCCAGCTTGCTTATCATACAATGTGTGTTCAGGATTCCCTTAAGTTTTTTGTCGTTTTGTTATTTAATAGCATCAACCCAGAAGATGAATTCATTGTCGAAGATTTGCAAACAGGAAATGTTTTTGACTCGGTTTCTGAAAATTTTCTAATGTTGGGAGAACAATACGTTGAGCGTCTAGAATATAAAGTTAGCTTAGCGAATAAGCCGGATTGTTTTGGGATAATAAGGCTTCAAGCTTACAATTGTAACGGGTTCCAAAAGGAGGGCTGCACTGATCCATGTGCTCCCAATTATGATCCTTTGGCAACCTATGAACTTGACAATCCTTGCGAGGAGTATTCTACTAACTGTGACCCTGACCTTTTTCCCATAGAAGATTTATATGTTTGGGATTCTGAACTTTGTTATTGTGTTCCAGATTCAACGATCGTGTACGGCTGTCTTGATCCGGAAGACCCAAACTACAATCCCTTAGCTACCTTTAATGAGCCCTTTTTGTGTCAAGATTTCCAGTGTTCTCTTTGTGATACTTCTGGCTGTGAGTTGTTCGTTTCAACTGCTATAAATTGTGTAGCTGATTCAAATTTCTATTATGTCAAGCTTTTGTTTATGTCGAATAATCCGAGTGATGAATTTATGGTTTTAGATTTAGAAACTGATGAAGAGTTTGGACCTATAACAGAGAATTATTTCATCATAGGTACAATGGAAGTTGGAATAAAGTCTTATGAAATTAGCCTCATGGATGACCCCACTTGTTTTGAAATTTTACTAACCGAACCTTATAATTGTTATGGCGATTATTTGATCAATGGTTGTACCGATCCCTGTGCGCCAAATTTTGATTCCAATGCTACCTTAGACAATGAAACTTGCGAAGAGTATGATACTATCTGTTCTTCAGAACATCCATTGTTGGCAAATTGTGTTTTTGTTTGGGATTCTAATTATTGTCAATGTGTGCCAGATGATTCATTAATATACGGTTGTCTTGATTCAGGAGATCCCAACTATAATCCCGATGCCACCTGTCATTCTGAAATTCTTTGTCATTCAAACAATTGTTCCATGGATATTTTGGTTCAAACTGAATGTGGGAACGATTCTGATAATTATTACGATTTAAATTTATTTTTTTACAACAATAATAACCCAAATGATCACTTTATGGTGGAGGATTTAAAAACTGGGTTTGTTTATGGACCAATTGATTCTAATTCTATTTATTTCACCAATTATGCTTTTAAATATGGTGGCTATTATGGTAATATTGCAACTGGATTTAATTTTAAAATCACATCAGTCTGTGATCTATTCTGCATGGAAACCACAAGTGAATATTTTATTGATTGTCCAGGTTCTAATCCTGGATGTACGGATCCTTGCGCTCCGAATTTTGAGGCTTGGGCTACTGTTGATGATGGATCTTGCGAAGAATATGATAATGATTGTCCTCCCAATACCTGTTGGGAGGCCTTTTATTGGGATGAAAATTCTTGTAGTTGTCAGCCCAACAATATCGAATACAATTGCGATGACGAAAATGCATGTACCGAAGATTATATTGATACAATTAATTGTATTTGTGTCAATGAATGGATTGTCGATTGTGATTCGATTTTAGGTTGTACTGATGCCTGCGCTCCTAATTTTAATCCAGATGCCACTCAAAATGATCAAACTTGCATGCCCTATGATACCAGTTGTTTTGATGATCCATGTCTAAATGGGGGAATTTATTCTTGGGACAGTACAGCTTGTAAATGTGTAATTTCTGAACCAACTGTTTATGCTTGCTCAGATATTTGCAATCTGAATATTAGGCCAAATGCCAATTGTTTTGATGAAGTTTATTGCGAAAGTTCTGACTGCAATTTAACAGTCGAATTTCAAATATTTTGTAATCCTGATTCCGCTGAATATATGTTGGTTTTGTTTTTTTACGCGCTTGATTTTAACAGTGAGTATTTAATCGAAAATAATTTGACGGGTGAATTTTTTGGTCCAACAATTAACAACTCTTTAGTTTTAAATGGATTCGAAATTGGGTCAAATTTTAGGTTTAAAATAAGTATTGCCGGAAACGAAAATTGTTCAAATTATCTCGCTGCTAACACTGTTAATTGTATTGACTTTGAAATTGTTAATGGTTGTACAGATCCCTGCGCAGCAAACTACAATCCGATTGCTCAAGAATCCGATGGTTCTTGTGAAACCTATGATCACGCCTGTCCCGATACCGATTGCTTTGAAAGATATGAATGGGACTCCAATACTTGCTCTTGCATATTGATGAATTACTATTATGATTGCGACGATGGCAATCCATGCACCAATGATTTTATTGACGAAAATAATTGTCAATGCCAAAACGAGCGCATAGTTGATTGTGAAATTTTTGCAGGATGCACCGATCCATGTGCACCCAATTACAATGTCAATGCAAACATAGATGATGGATCTTGCGGAGCATATGATATTTCTTGTGATGAAGAACCTTGCACAAATGGTGGGATTTTTTCTTGGAGTGAAATGGATTGTGATTGTGTTCTTGTCGAACCTACCATTGTTGGTTGTACCTATCCTCAAGATCCAAATTATGACCCAAACGCAAATTGTAATGAAGTATATCAATGTCAAAATTTTTATTGCGACTTATCGGTTTTTTCAGATGTAATTTGCAATTCCAATTCTAATTTTGATTTGTTATTGCAAATCGAGACCCAATATTCTATGGATGAAATTATTATAGAAAACTTGGAAACCGGTGAAATTGTAGATTCAATTCCTGGAATTAATTTCGTTTTTTTTGATTTGGAAGGTCCCAATGGTTATAATTATAAAATCAGCATCTCGGCAGATGAAAGTTGTTATGTAATTGTCAGCTCAGCATTAGTTGATTGTTGTTGTGGGGCTCCAATAGAAGGCTGTACCGATCCTTGTGCAACCAATTACAATCCAAGTGCAGATTTGGATGATGGTTCCTGTTTGCCTTATGGTGAATTTTATTGTCAGCCTAATGAATGTTGGCAATTAAGTACTTGTTCTTGTATCAATCTTGAGGAGTCTGCTTGTGACGATGATGATGAATGCACCTATGACTTTGTTGATCCAACAATTTGTCAATGCATTCATCAATACATTGTAAACTGTGGGCAAGAATTGGGATGTACAGATCCCTGTGCGCCCAATTACAATCCCAATGCAAACCTAGATGATGGTTCTTGCGAAGCTTATGATGCTGTTTGTGACGACCTTTGCGATTTAACTATTGATTCTTATGATGCCATAAATTGTACTTGTGTCCATGAGTTTGGAATCTGCGAAGACGGAAATGCTGGCACCTTGGATTCACTTGATCTGGCCAATTGCGAATGCCTGTTTATTGCAACTGGACTTGACAATTTGTTTGCGATTGGTGAAATTAAATTTTACCCCAATCCAGCTTCCAATATTTTGACTATTGAAATGAGACTTGTTGAAAGTTCTTTTCTTAGGATTAATGTTTATGATACTAAGGGAGTATTGGTCCGAAATGTTTCAGAAGAAACGATGTCAACTGGGAATGTTAAAAATAAGGTTTCTTTAGATGAGTTTGTGTCTGGATTGTATTTCATTGAATTTGTTATTGAAGATGAAAGAGTAGTAAAAAGTTTTGCAGTGGTGAAATAAGAGGATTGATTTCAATAGCAGCCTCAGATTTTGGTAATAAAACCAAAAGATAGTAGTGAGATTCAATATCACTGCTTATGAACCACTTGTACGAACCACCAAGAACTCCAAACCATCTGTTTTCTACCTCACTAATCTTAGTCTCCAGACTAAGATTAAATATCGTCCATGCCGCAGATGGTGAAATTTCAAAAAAATAGATGCGTAGTTTGGAAACTACGCATAGTCTTTTACACTCGAATTCAATATAATAATTTCGGTCTTTAGATTTATTTTTATTAATATTAGAACAATAGAACGGTAAAAATTAAGCGGCAATATTGCCAAAACACAATAGTTTATTAATTGCAGATTTGTTTTTTATCAACTCAGGGTCAATCTGAAAGTTTGAAATAAATAAATTGAGCATAAGTTCATTGAAATAAGAGGTTTTTATACTAGCCATAGAGAAAGGCTTTTCCTGTTTTTTTCTATCGTTAAAGAAGTGAGCTATTTTCGCTATCCCTACAGATGTTAGAGCCATATTGGTATGGAAGTAAATTTTGTTTTTACTTCTAGCTTGACAATGACTAAGTCCAGTAAATTGTTTGGCATCTCTGAACAGAAATTCTATTTGGAATCGACTTTTATAAAACTTTAATATGGACCATGCATCCAAAGATAGATCTGTTGAGTATAACAAGGCAAATCTCTTGGTGCTTTTACCTTCGTCAAGAAATTGAACATGAACAACTTTAATTTTTCGTTTCAATGATACTGACCAAACAATAAGACTGTGAAGGATAACTTGCTGATCCTGTCCTTCCCATCTGAATTTTCTTTTATCAATATTTTTGGTATTTACTTTGCCTGCATATTTTTGAGGCCGTCCTTTTGCTGTTCTTTTGGGTCCATTATACAGATACTTTAAATTTGCATCCTGACGCAACTTAGATACGATCTGCAAACTAGTGTTTTCTAGAACTGCATTAATGAAATTTTGCTTACTGAAATAAGCATCCACTACTAAATACTCAGAAAGTTGGGAAAGGAGTGAACTTCTGTTTATAACAAAATCTGCATAGTGATTCACTATTGTTTTGTCTTGTGTTTTTAGCTCATCTGAATTGGGTGTTTGAATGGACTCCAGACTTAAAGCGGTATTGTTATCCAAATCAATCACAGCTAGTCCACCAATTTCTAAACCTGGTGCAGCTTGGCCTAAACAGCCACTCCAGAAACGCCCTTTTCCTGGAGTATGTTTACCACTTTTTGGGAGATAGCATGGATCAAAAGCAATAATGAGGTTTTCAGACAAATTAGATTTGGCCAATTCCACATTGAAAACAAGAAAATCAAATTCCTTTTCAAAATGAAGCCGATACGATTTTTCGCAATATTGCCCATATCTTTCAAAGCCCTTAAATGTATATCGACCTCGCATAGATAAAAATAAAAAAATCGTGTTTATGAAAAAAATTTTGCTAGGCTTTGATAAGCCTTCAATTTTATTTAGTATTTTTTCGGTCAGGGTTTTGCTCTGATCGGAAGGGTTGTTTGGGAGAAGTTGCATTTTACCAATATGATCCTTCCTTTTTTATTACCCAAATTTCACCCTAAAAAGTTACCGAACTATTGTTTATGGTAAATGATAAAATCTCTTATCAGTTGATGGAATACTTTTACCAGTTTTATCAAAATGGTCTTGGTATTAGTCATTCCTTATGAATGGCAAAAAGAAAAATTCTTCAAAAGCATAAAAATTCACCTGTAAAATATTGGTCAGCTTTTGTTTTGTTCGGTGATTAGAAGGTGGAGATTTTTTACAATATTCATTTTTAAGTGAATTGTTAGCTGTCTTAAATTTGTACGTTTAAGAACTAATTTATTTGTGTAATTGATAATAAATTAAAGTTGAAACTTTTGAAAAAGGATTTTTTTTTCAATTAGTTTGTTCAAGAATTTTCACGAAAAAAAACTATTTGAAAAGGTAAAAGATTGCTAGCGATGGGTTTTAACCCACCGCTAGAATAAATTTCAAGAACCAAAACCTTAAATTTATTCTGGTAAACACTTCGATAAAAGCCCAATCGAATTTGCATACCATTCTCTTTATTTTGGATAGCTATATACGCTGCTATCCACAGACTGATCCTTATTCTCTTTGAATTAGGGTTAGTTCTGTTAATAAGATATACCAACTTTTTTTCTGAGAAATTGAGTGTTTGAGATTTGATTCAACATAAAATGAGCAACGTCCGCTCTGGAAATTTTTAATTTAATCTTTTTGGTAGGAGCAAAACCAAAAAGGTAATTTCCGCTTTTCTTTCCATTGGTCATATTGCCTGGTTTAACAATTGTCCAATCCAATTTAGATGCTTCAATTTTCGACTCTTGAAGTTCATGATCTCTGAATGCATTTTTTAAAATTAGCGGAACTATAAAATACTTCATATGCCAAGGCAAAAAATCTTTACTATCGCCAAAGCCCAAAGATGTTTGACAAATTAATCTTTTTACTCCATTTGCATGCATTGATTTGATAATGTTCATTGTTCCATCAGTCCTTAAGGTACTTTTGTCAGAGGCTGGCATTCCAAGGCTACAAAGAACAATTTCATGATTTTGAATGGCTTCATTTACCTCCTCAATTTTTAAAACGTTCCCTTGATAAATTTTTAAATTTTTGTTTTTAATCTTTAATTTATTTGGGCTGCGAACAAATGCAGTTACTTCATGATTTTGTTCCAATGCTTGTTTAACAAGTTCTTGCCCTGTTCCACCGGTTGCTCCAAAGATGATAATTCTCTTTTTCATTTTATGTGTTTTAACATGAATTAATTGAAGCAAAATTCATGGAATTTGATAAAATAAAATTGTACAAAACCGACAAAACGTAAATCAATTATAAAAACGTTATTTAAAGATTGATTTTGATCTATGAATAAATAGAGCTCAGTCTATTTATTTAGAATATATTATTGCATTTGTATTAAGAAGATGATAAATAGAATTTTGAAATACCAAAATGGAAATAAATCTGTTTCTCTAACATGACTAGATTTTGACAAATGTTTGCCCTAAATAAATTAGATTGTTGTAACTTATAACTTTTATTTGTGAACCCCAATTGCCTAAAATATTAAATATGCCCCTATTTAGCTCCTCTTTTTTTTCTGAATCTTCTATATTTATCGACCAGTTTTCTTGCTCGAAACGTTATTTTAAATCCTTATTTTTTCTATTGTTATCGATTGGACTTTCTTCAAGTTTGGTTGCAGCTAACATTGTGATAGACAATCCCACCAATACTATTAATGGTATTTGCACGCATGGAGACTATAGTTTTCCAGACGCAGTAAATATTACCAATACCAATTGTTCAGTTGATACCACAATCACTCAAATTTATTCAGAATTGTGCGAAGCCTTGACGGTTAATTTGGACACCATTGTTTCTTTTGGTGCGCCTGGAACAAACGAGTGGTTTTTTGGACCAAATCAAACTCCTATTGGTGCTATTACAAACAACCCACCAGTTATAGATTTATCGACGCTTACTCCTTCACTTTCCGGTATTGATTTGTCTGTAAATCATACAACAACTGAGGGTTCTTGTGAAAGCAGCTTGAGTTTTACTTTGGACTTATTAGAACAAGACAACACCACTTTTTCATATGATGCACCAATTTGTGAAGGCACCAATGTTCTCCCCAATTTGGACCCAAATATTACTACTGGAGGAACTTTTACACTTACTTCTGCAGATGCTATTCCTCTTGGAATGAGTATCGACCTGGTTACTGGTGAAATCATCAATCCTCAATTTGGGTTATATACTATAGAATATGAAACTGTAGGAGATTGTGCAAATTTAGGAACGGATTTTATCCAAGTACAAACCAACAATATATTTTCAACTGAAGTTACTCTTTGTGAAACTGAAGTGGTTAATTTATCAGATTTACTACCTGTTGAATTACCAACAGGTGGGGACTGGTTTAGTTCCCCTGGAAATGTAATGTTGGCGAATGATGAAATTACTATAACCACAAACGAAACCTATTATTATCTTGCAATAATCGAAGGACTTTGTCCCATCGTCGACACTCTAAACATTACAGTTATAGATTCTTCCTCTTGCGAGAATGTTTGTTCTTTGAACATTCCTTTAGATTTAGGTTGGAATATTATTTCTAGTTATTGCGACCCAGTAAGCGATGACATGATCGCTATATTTTCAGGTATTAACAATGATGTAATACAGGTAAAAGATTTGGAAGATGTTTATTCTCCTGCGCTTGGATTCAACACTTTCAGTGGCTGGGAAATCTCAAACGGTTATCAAGTAAAAACTTCGGTTGCTACAACTTTGAATATTAATGGTTCAAATGAAGTAGATCCATTAATTGATGTGATTCCAATGAATAGTGGATGGAACATTATCGCCTACTGGTTAAAAAACGGTGTCGCCGATCCGGTTGATGTCTTTGCTGACATAGTTACAGACGTAATTCAGGTTAAGAATTTGAACGGAGCTTATACTCCTGCAGTTGGATTTAATGGAATGGGCGATATGGAAATAACTCAAGGTTATCAGGTGAAAATGGCCAATTCAAATACCTTGATGTACGATCCAATAGATGCAATGTTAAGACCTGAATCTAATGAAGAGATTGCCAGACTGCAACCTGTTCATTTCACAAGAAATCTTGCACCACACCCAAACAATGCCACTTTCATTTTAATGGATAGCGAAGGAATATTTAATACGGAAGATGAAATTGCTGTTTTCACACATGATGGTATCTTGGTAGGCTCATCGGTTTATCAGGACAATGGAATAGCCGGAATGTTGATATATGGTATTGACGAAACTCTTGATGGAGTCAATGGAATTAAATCGGGCGAAAGCTTTATTGTAAAAAGCTGGGATGCTGTTTTAGAGGAAGAACGAATTCTTGAAATCGAATTTCTACAAGGAAATCCGAATTATGAAAAAGATGATTTAATCGTTGCTGCCTTGAAGTCTTCTGAAACAGGAATTGAAGGAATTTCAAGCAATATTAAAATTTCACTTAATCCAAATCCAGCCAGAACAGAAATCAATTTCGATCTTGAATTGGAAGAAGCAGAAAAAGTTGTTTTGGAAATAATAAACATCGAAGGCAAGCAAATAGATTTGTTGAGCATTAGACAATTACCTAGGGGCAAAACCGTAATCAAATATCCGACGACTCATTTGAATGATGGAATGTTTTTGCTTAAAATGACCCAAGTAGATAAGGTGATAACAAAAAGATTTATTGTAGTAAATTAAATAAATACTAGAGGTAAACAATTGGCAAGCGGTATATCGCGTCCACAGACCATCCTGAAACCAATCCACTCTGCAAAATATACCACCTAAAAAAATCCCTTGTTCATTTTGGAACAAGGGATTTTGATTGTTTTTTCGGCTAAAGGCTAAAGGCTAAAGGCTAAAGGCTAAAGGCTAAAGGCTAAAGGCTATTTGGCCACTGTCAACTTCTCAATACTGATCACTTTATCATCAGCGATCAATTTGTACATGTAAATTCCATCTGCCAAGTGAGAAACATTGTAAGGAACTTGATGCAATCCTGATCCCAATTCGCCATCGTTTACAATCTCTTCAATCAGTTTGCCATCCATACTGAACAATTGTATTTTGATGTTCTTACTGTTTTGATTCAGTGAGATATTAAAAATTACCTGATCTGAAACTGGATTTGGAACAGCGTTTATTTCTATTGGTGAAATGTCTTCAATTCCAGTATTCGTTTTAAAAGCAGCGATGGTCAAGGCATCTTTTTCAAAATTGTTTGGACCTTCCATGATTTCAAGATCTAACAGTTTTTCATTTTGCTCCAATTTGTCCCAAAGTCTGAAATCATATTTTTCACCAGTAAGAATACCAGGATTCGAATCCTGATCAACGCCGCTTTGTTCATTAGATGCTTCTGCACCATAAACCAACATTCCAATATGCCCACCTTGGTAAACTCCTGCACCAACAAGCATTCCATCTTCGCTGAATATACCTATTTCATCACCATAGTTCAATTGATTTGTTGAAGGTGAAATAATAACAACTGTACTGTTATTCGGGTGCACATCACCATCTCTGACGAAATGCTCAGGTTGAATTATCTCTGCTGCATCATCAGTAGGTCTGAGATAAACTCCATCTGCTGGATCATAACTCATCACATCTGCATTGGCCATTTTAACCTGATAACCTTCTGTTACAGTCATGTTACCCATGCTATTTGCGCCTAAAGCTGGAACATAAGCTCCATACAAGTTTTTAACTTGAATCACATTCGGTGAATAATCGTCAAATACATCATTTGGATCAGCATCACCGCCTTTCAACCAATATGCTATAATGTTCCAACCACTGTTCAAAGGAATTTGATCAACCAATGGATCTGCTTCATTTGCACCATTAATGTTCAAGTTGCTTGTTTGATTGGTTTTGACTTGATACCCTTGTGTGATATCCCAAGGATCCATTGTATTGTAGTTCAATTGAGGAACATATACATTTTGTAAATCTTTCACTTGAATAACAGAACCAGCTATTGAGTTAAAGACATCTGGCATGTCAGCATCATCTGGGATGCAATAAGACGAAATAATGTTCCAACCGGTATTTAGTGGGATATCCAGATCACATCCTTCATTTTCTTGATAGACTGGAACAAATCCTCCAGTTCCAATTGCTGAGATAGAAGCGTTTACAACAACTGTATTGAAAATACTTGAAGCTGTGCCATTTGTAAAGAAGTAAGGAGTAGTTACATCTAATGTTACTTGATAGTTTCCTGGAACCATTCCATTTAAAAGGAAATATCCATTTGTATTTGTAGTGGTATTAAAGTTCATGTCATCTGCCGTTCCTAAGATCCCATCCGTTCCATAGGATACTGCATTTACAGTTACGCCTTGAACAAAAGGTTCTCCTGTTTCGAAGCTGCCATTTTCATTCATGTCTTGATAGATGGTAGAACTGATTCCTCCTCCTAGGCAAGAAATGCTTTCACAAGAGCCGTCATTGCAATCTGCAGTGGAGTCAAAGTTACAAGCCGTCGGATCGGTGCAACCTTCAGTAGCTGTCCCCCCACAAACACCCGCACAATCGTCTACCAAGCAAGAGCCATCATTACAATCTGCAGTGGAGTCAAAGTTACAAGCCGTCGGATCAGTACAACCTTCTGTAGCTGTCCCTCCACAAACGCCTGCGCAATCGTCTACCAAGCAAGAGCCATCATTGCAATCTGCAGTTGAGTCAAAGTTACAAGCCGTTGGATCGGTGCAACCTTCTGTAGCAGTCCCTCCACAAACACCCGCACAATCGTCTACCAAGCAAGATCCATCATTGCAATCTGCAGTGGAGTCAAAGTTACAAGCCGTTGGATCGGTACAACCTTCTGTAGCTGTCCCCCCACAAACTCCCGCACAATCATCTACCAAGCAAGAGCCATCATTGCAATCTGCAGTGGAGTCAAAGTTACAAGCCGTCGGATCGGTACAACCTTCTGTAGCTGTCCCCCCACAAACGCCCACACAATCGTCAAATAAGCAAGTGCCATCATCGCATGCAGCTGCTGAATTAAAGTTACATGCGCTTGGATCGTTGCAACCTGCAGTTCCAGAACCACCGCAAACACCACAAGCATCTAAAACCTGACAAGAAGCGTCATCACAAGAAGCTGTAGAATCGAAATTACAGGCTGTTGGATCGGTACAACCATATGCGTCAGCACAAACTTGAACACTGCTTGATCCTACAACTCCATCGAAAAGAACGGAATTGTCAATCGTACAAAGAATGTTCAAACTGATTTCCACATCTTCAGCTGAACAAGAAGTATTGTCAAAAGTTATATTCGCTGTTGGGCTAGTCGCATTGTTCAAATTGGCAAATGCTGCTCCACTGCTAATGCTCCAATTGAAACTGAGATCAGCAGAGGCATTATTGCTGGTAAGTGCATTCAAACCTATAGATCCATCACATGCAACACTCGCAGGCGGACTGTCAACGGAGGTAAATGTTGGGCAAGAACAAGCTCCTACACAAATCAAATCAGCAGACCAACCATTATTTGTTACAGAAGCATCCGAACTAAAGGTGATGGTCAAGCATCCACTAGCCGATGTTGATGTAAATACATCTCCAGCTTGAAGTAAGGAGCTTGCAACACTTGGAGTATCACCTGAACCTTCCAATTCTCCACATAGCGTTTCAGCCAAAACAGGAGAACCTGTTGAAGCACCATTATATATGCTTAAGAAATCCCAACAACCGTCCTGGATCCCAGTCCCCGTTGTTGCCTCAATGTCAACAGAAGTAAAAGTCATTTCTATCTTTTCACAGGTTGGATCTAAAGGACAGAAGGTCCATTCCATATTTTCATCATCTTGATATTGGCCAGTTGACCCACCTGAATCAAAAAAAGTTGGATGGCAATCATTCGGGCAATTTGCAGCACTAATAACTGTAATGTAATTGGTCAATGTAATGACATCACATTCAGCGTTGCCATTGCAAACTTGCAAAGTAACATCATAGATTCCGGCAGAAGAGTAGGTAACAGTAGGATTTGGCGATGTTGAAGTAGCTGGTGTTCCACCAGGGAACGTCCACGACCAACTGTTTATAACAGGATCACCAGTCGAAAGATCATTGAAGCTAACGGAAGGAGATGTGTCTACACAAAATTCAGTTTGATCTGCTTCAAAGTTGGCAACTGGTGGTCCGGGAAGAGAAGGCAAAGTATACCCGCAGCCACTTAATTGTGCATGAATGGCTTGCAAGTCAGGACCATTGATGCCCAAATTTATTGCTGCTTGATAAACCGCATTGGCTGCATCATCCTGATTGGATGATCCACCGGTCATGCTCAATCCTTCAATCATCAATTTATCGGCTGTTTGTTGCCCCAATTGATCCCAAATACCCATAATACAAGTAGACCAAATTTGACCACAAGTATGCAAGCATCCAGCAGTTACATCATCTGGATAGGTTCCTCCATAGTTGGTGACCCTACCGCCCCAACATTCATTGTGACCATCCCAATTAAATACCCAGTTCCATTGGGGATCTGCAACTGTAAATTGTGTTCTTGCTGAACCCCTGTTATAGGAAACTGCCCAGTAATCTGCGGATCCTTCACTCAATCCTTGGGTATTGGATAAATTTCCTCCAGTCACCCAATCATGGATACCGTGGAAAAGCTCATGGTGGATTACATCTGAATCCTCTCCATCGTCAACACAACCTTCTCCAAAGGATATTCTTTGAGTACCACCAGTATAATAGGAATTATCGGCACCGCCTGCACCATGTGGATCAAACTCTGCCACTCCACCATTTTGTTGTGGAGCTACTGGACAATTAAGAACAGTATTGATGTATCGCATTGAGGCATCAACATGATAATATATGTTTACTGCCTCAAATCCCGCATCAGATCGATTAAAATTAAAAGCACTGGAGGTTTGAGATTGAATTCCATCATTTGGGGTATCCCAATCAACTTCCCCGGCATAAATTCCATACAAAGTATAATTTCCACCAGTCAACGTGATATCCAATAATGTTTCATTAAATATTTGCGAAGTCAAATCTGCAGAATTGGCATCTCCATTATCGGTGTATCCTCCGGTACCATATGTTACTCCAGCAGATAACAATGGATCTGGATCAAAAACATTTCCAGTTCCAGTTGCTGGCATAGCAGGCAATGCCATCGGAGGTGTCCAAACGTTTCCATTTACTCTTGTCGAATTTGAACTTGTTTCGCTTTCATCATCATCACCATGTCCATGATCATAAACTGCCTCATCCACTGCTTTGACGACTTCTCCTGTTTCAACATCAACAAATACATGCCATTCACCCAATGGATTCGGGCAATTGGTTAGGACATCATAAACTAAGATGCTTTGTTTAGAAACTGGATGGTGAAATATCAACATTTCTGTTCTCTCGAAAGTTGTTTCGCTATTCAAACGAATGTGATTTTCTGCTATTTGCCTTGCATCCATTTCACTTAAAACAGTGTTTGTTTGTGGGAAATAGGCTTCCTTTTTGTAGGTGCTGCTTATAAAAGTTACAAAATTATTGGGGTCAATGGTCACCACTATTTCTGATTTACTAACAGGAATTTCACCAAAAACCTGCTGAAACCTCACCGTATGACCAATGTCAGAACTTCTAGTGAAATAATGTTTAAGATTGTCAAGTTGACCTTTGGGAAGACCCAATTGAGCGCCTTGTTCTTGCAAGTATTGAAGGGCCATCTCTTCTGGTCGGGCATCCTTAACTTTGTAATGTAAATTGTAAATACTTAATGGCAGACCGGTATTGAGGTCAATCCTTTTGTTTTCGATAATTTCTGAACGTTCCTCTAATTGAGGATTGATCTCGAAACCTCTTTCTGCCATAGGTTTTTGGGCCAGTAAAATATTTCCGAGCAGTAACAAAGTAATTGCACAAGAAATGAGATGTTTAGTTTTTAAAATAGATTGCTTCATATTATAATTTGATTGCAAATAATTAATATCCTAAAATATTTGAATGGTTTTCTTTTGTAAAAGAAAGCAACAGGGTAGGGAAATAAATCGAAAGTTGATCCAAAGTAATATAGTATCGGTAGCAATTATAATAAATTTTACCATATTAAGAAAGATCAGAAATTGAATTCTCAACAATAAAACCAAATACATGAAGAATTGAAAATTAGGCGATAGTTTGAGCTGATTTTAGGGCCTTTAAAATGCAAAAAGGTTGCGAGTCTTTTTAAAGTCGAGCTGAAATAAAATAGTGATAAACAATTAAGAAAGGCATTGGTAAAGCGCTATGTAATCAAACTTTTCAGTTCTCTGCCAAATAAAGTGGTTTTCGTATCTTAGTAATTGGGCAAATTTCCATAATTTGGTCACTAGCTAAAAGCCAAAGGCTTTTCAAAAAATAACCAAAGGCCAATAGCCAAAAGCCAACAGCTTTCAAAAAAAAGCCAAAAGCCAATGGCTTTTCAAAATAACTTAGATGAAAAATATGCATGTTTTATGGATTTATCTGCTGCTCTTTTTTACAGCATGTGGTGACAAAGAACCCGACACTACAGAAGCAATAGAAGTGGTGTTTTTTAATGCCGAAATTTATACAGTAAATGAAAATCAGCCTTGGGCTGAAGCATTTTTAGTGGAGGATGGTGTAATAAAATTTGTGGGTACCGATGGTGAAGTCAAAAACGAAGCTTCTTCTAATGCTGAAATGATTGACATGGAAGGCTTGTTGATTATTCCTGGAATTCATGATGTTCATCTTCACCCTTTGGAAGCAGCCTCAAACAACTTTCAATTCATCCTTGATGATCAAGTGGAGGATGCAGAAGAATATGCCACCAATTTAGAAACTGCTTTGGCTGAAAACCCTGGAACTGGATGGCTTTTGGGCTGGGGATTTGACTTAGAAATTCTTCTTGAGGCGACTAGAAACCCGAAAGAAATATTGGATGAGTTATCACCAGACCGTCCTGTTGGAATTATGGAATTGACTTCCCATTCTATTTGGGCCAATTCAAAAGCTTTGGAATTGATGGGGATTAGCAATGATTCGGAGAATCCGATTGGTGGAATAATAATGAGAGATGAACTGGGCGAGCCCAATGGATTATTGATGGACAATGCAGGAAATATACTAATTGATCTGGCCTTGCCCGTGACGGCTGAAAGTAAGCAAAATGATTATGAAGGATTGATAGAATTTGCTTTGCCTGAGTTGGCTAAGCATGGCATCACTTCCCTTTGCGATGCAAGAACTTATTGGAAAAGAGACCACCATGAAACATGGAAAAAGATTGCCAATGAAGGAAATTTAACAGCCAGGGTTAACTTGGGTCTTTGGGCTTATCCGAATGAAGAAGACAATGATCAATTGAACGTGATCAAGGGCCTGTATGAAAATAATCCAAATAGCCTTTTGAAAATCAATCAGATCAAATTGTACAGCGACGGGATCGTTCACAATACTACTTGTGCAATGCATGATAATTATATGTTGGATTATTTTGGTGAAATGACGAACAATGGCTTGAATTATTTCACAGAAGAAAGAATTGCGCAATACATAACAGAATTGGAGCCCATCGGTTTTGACTTTCACATTCATGCCATTGGAAACCGTGGCGTTCATGAATCCTTGAATGCCATTGAACAAGGTGGAAGCAACAATGGTCGACACAGATTAACCCACGTTGAATACGTTGATGAGCAGGACATGGAAAGATTCGCTGAATTGAATGTGACAGCGGATGCGCAAGTAGCGGGAGATTTTACCAATCCAGAGCATTGGCATGATTTTGACTTTTTAATTGGTGCAGCTGTGAACAACAATGTAGTTCCAATTAAAAGCTTGACAGAGGCAGGGGCTAGAGTGACATTGAGCAGTGATTGGGATGTCAGTGAATTGAATCCTTTCATTGGGATGCAAAATGCCTTAACCAGAAATCCACAAAATATTGGTTTGGAACAAGTGATCAAAGCCTACACTCTAAATGCCGCGTATGTGATGAGGCAGGAAGAATTGGTTGGATCCATACAAGTTGGCAAAGAAGCAGATTTCATTGTTCTGGATCAAAATATTTTTGAAATTGAGCCGACTCAGGTTGCCCAAACGAAAGTCTTGGAAACCTATCTAAAAGGGGAACTGATTTATGAAAGGTAAATCTCAACAGTAACTACGGTCTGTTAATACTAAATGGTCTAGATTTCATCAAAGCATCGACCAGATTAAAACAAACTGTTCAAGCAATACAGATGCAATGCTTTGCAAAGCTAAAGTCTTATGTCTAAAATCTAATGTCTAGCTAAGGTCTGTTAATATTAATTTTGTAAACCAATTTTCTAGGTTGTTGTTCATTCTTTTGTTCAGTCTTTTTAGTCGCATTTACTAAAGGCTTTTTAGGACCTTGATTCTTTGGGTCTTTCTTTTTAGCTGGCGTGTAATGATAGACGATTTTTAAATTTTGAGGTCCGTGATTGGCAAGCATTACAGTCGGAACGGTTACTGGTTTCTTTGGCATTTTCTTCTTGATTTTTTTTAGCTTAAAAGGAATTTTTATTTTACTCTTCCCTCCAACTTTTCTGTTGCGATTGTTTTGAGGCTTAAATTTCAATGCTTTCACCAACCTTTCTGCTTCTTCATCACATCCATGTCCCAACCTTTTGAGAAAGACGGTACTTATAACATTTCCTTTTGGATCTATCCTGTATTCAATGATCACATCTCCTTGGATTTTTTTTTCCAATGCCTCCTTTGGGTATTTCCTGTTTTCCTTTATGAACTTTTTCAACTCTTCCTGTCCTCCAGGATATTCAGGTGGTTTTAAAAAATTCTTAGGATTTTTCTCTTTTTTCATATCTTCTCTTTTCTTCTTCTCTTAATTGATAACAGACCTTAGCTTACGAGATTTGAAAGCCAATAGATCATTGTACTTTTTAGTCTACTTTTACAGCATCCTTGCCAGGATTGCTATTGCAAATCTAATATCCAAATTGATTCAAAAACTATTCCGTAATTTGAATTACGTAAATGATCAGTTTTTGCTACCTTTTAACAACAACAAATAGATTGAAACAGGAAATGCCATTGCATACAAAACGGTCAATTGCCAACCCAACAAGGCCAATGCTATAAAAATTCCCAATCCATAGATCACACACAACAATTTGTTTGACTGCATTGATATTGGCGAAACAAAGAGTCCTATAGCTAGAATGATTTCTAAGGCTGCCCAAGACCAGGATCCCTGCCATGTCATCACTTCAGTCAAATAACTTGAATATTGACCGGGGATTAATTTCATTGCTGCAGAAATTATGGACAGTAATGCCAAGACCATACTGACCAAAACAGACTGTTTCATAGTTTTTTTGATTTAGGCCTGATTTATGACTCAATTCGTCGTTTTATTCGGCGCTTTATTCGTCGTTTTATTTATAGCTCACCAATGTCTTCGTTCCACAATTTGGGATTTTTTTCGATAAAATCCTCCATCATATCTATACATTCTGGCAAAGCTAAGTCAACAACTTCAACTCCATGCGATTCCATAAACGCTCTGGCTCCGTCAAAAGTCTTCGATTCTCCCACAATGACTTTCGGAATTTTGAATTGGACAATTGTGCCTGCGCACATGTAACAGGGCATCAATGTTGAATAAATCACTGTATCTCGGTAACTTCCAACTCTGCCGGCATTGAATAAACAATCCATTTCACCATGAAGAATAGGATTGTCCTCTTGAACTCTTTTATTGTGGCCGGAAGCAACAACTTTCCCATCTTTCACCAGTACAGAACCAATGGGAATTCCTCCCTCAGAAAGGCCTTTCTTTGCCTCATCAATAGCCGCTTGCATAAACTGATCCATTTTACTTATTTGATTTTAAAGATTATAGAATATCTACTTTTTAAGTATTTCCTTTAATTTAAAAATTATTGGTCTAAAATGCTGAAATTTTGGATGATTGGATTCTAATCCTTTTATTTGCTTAAGTAAATATGTTAGCCAAGCATCTAAACTCATATTTCCTTTAGATTGATTACAATTAGAACAGCAATGAACCACGTTGTCATAGCTGTTTTTGCCACCCTTAGATAAAGGGACAATGTGATCAAATGTATGTTCATAGCGATTCGGAATGCCTCTATCGCAATAAAAACAATCAACAGGGAAGTATATGTTTTTCCTTAATTTCATCAATGTTCAGCAAAAAAAACAAAGCAAAGTTAATCAATATTTATCCGCCGTATTTCTTTTCTGGAATTAGGCTAAAGGAAATTTCTGATGACTTTTGTTATTTTAAGGTACAATTGAGGTTAAGATGGTGGAATAAAAATATTTTTGGAACTCATTTTGGTGGATCTTTGTATTCTATGTGTGATCCTTTTTTTGTGTTTATTCTTGTAAACACATTAGGAGAAGGATATACGGTTTGGGACAAGGCAGCCAGCATAAAATTTCTCAAACCGGGTACAGGTAACTGTACTGCTGAATTTTACATTCCACCCGAAAAAGTTGAGTCGATCAAAGCCGATTTGGAGAAGTCCAGAAAGCAAGACTATTTTTTTACCACTCAAGTGAAAAATGAGCAAGGAGAAATAGTAGCAGAGGTTGAAAAACTAGTCTATGTCCGAAGGCGAATTGGAAAACATTACAAAAAAAAGAAAAATTAAATTTTATACCCAAAAAATCTGAATACTAGACAATTGAATTAAAATGTAAAACCATAGATTTGGTACTGATAACCGAACATTGAGACAACTGTTATTGAACGAACTGTTTTACGAAATGTTAGGGAATTTATTTTCTAAAATCTAATGCCTAAATTCTAAACACTCAGTCTAGCATCTAAAAACTAATTGAATGGCAAAAGCTAAAAGCGACTACACAGCAGACAACGTCAGATCCCTCGAATGGAGAGAGCACATTCGGATTCGTCCAGGAATGTATATTGGTAAATTGGGCGATGGGTCCAGCATTGATGATGGAATCTATGTTCTTTTAAAGGAGGTCTTGGATAATTCCATTGATGAATACATGATGGGACATGGTAAAACGATCGAAGTTAAGGTAGAAGACAAAACGGCTTTTGTAAGAGACTATGGTCGTGGGATTCCATTGACCAAGGTTGTTGATTGTGTTGCTAAAATGAACACGGGTGCCAAATATGACAGCAAGGCTTTCCAAAAGTCTGTAGGATTGAATGGGGTAGGGACCAAGGCAGTCAACGCACTGTCGACCTATTTTAAGGTTCAATCTGTTAGAGAAGGCAAGGCGAAGTTGGCTGAGTTTGCGCAAGGCGAAATCATTAAAGAACATCGAATCGCCAAAACCAAAGAAGAAAACGGAACCTTGACTTATTTTGAACCCGATGAAGAAATTTTCAAAAATTTCAAATTCAAGCCAGAGTTTATCGAAAGTCGAATGTGGAATTATGTCTATTTGAATTCCGGATTGACCATCAATTTCAATGGCAAAAGATTTTATTCTAAAAGAGGCTTGTTTGATTTATTGGCGAAAAAAGTAAATCAAGAGGACATTCGTTATCCCATTATCCACCTAATTGGTGAAGACATTGAGATAGCCATGACCCATGGTGACAGTTACGGCGAAGAATATTATTCTTTTGTAAATGGTCAGCATACGACTCAGGGTGGAACCCACCAGGCCGCTTTCAGAGAAGCTGTTGTAAAAACGATTCGTGATTTTTATAAAAAGAACTATGATGTTACAGACATAAGAACCTCAATTGTAGCCGCGGTTAGCATCAAAGTGCAAGAGCCAGTGTTTGAATCGCAAACCAAAACGAAATTGGGTTCTACCGTGATGGGACCAAATGATCCAACCGTGAAAACATTCATTCTGGATTTTCTAAAACGTGAATTGGATAATTACTTGCATAAAAACCCAGAAGTTGCTCAGGGATTGCTCAAAAGAATTATGCAGTCTGAGCGAGAGCGTAAAGAAATTGCAGGAATCAAAAAGTTGGCAAAAACCAGGGCAAAGAAAGCCAATTTGCACAACAAGAAATTGAGAGATTGCCGCATTCACCTGAATATGAAAAAAGGCGACAAGCGAGATCAAAGTACCATCTTCATAACCGAGGGAGATTCCGCCAGTGGTTCTTTGACCAAGGCCAGAGATGTGCAAACTCAAGCAGTTTTCAGCTTGAGAGGTAAGCCCTTAAATACTTTCAAAAAAACTAAAAAAATTGTTTACGAAAACGAAGAATTCAACTTGCTCCAACATGCTTTAAATATAGAGGATGGCATCGAAGGATTGCGTTACAACAATGTCGTGGTTGCTACGGATGCTGATGTGGATGGAATGCATATCCGTTTGCTATTGATGACGTTTTTCTTGAAATTTTTTCCAGACCTTGTTCGCCTTGGCCATGTGTATATTTTACAAACACCCTTGTTCAGAGTAAGAAATAAAAAAGAAACCATTTACTGTTTTTCCGAAACTGAAAAGCGCACGGCTGTTGGCAAATTGGGTAAAAATCCTGAGGTGACTCGTTTCAAAGGTTTGGGTGAAATTTCACCTGAAGAATTTGAGGATTTCATTGGCAAAGATATGCGAATGGATCCAGTGGTATTAGAGGACGGAGTTAAGGTTGCACAAATGCTAGAATATTACATGGGGAGCAATACTCAAGAACGTCAAGAGTTTATCATCGAAAACCTTCGATTTGAGGAAGACATTGTGGAGGAAGATGAAAAACCAGAAGAGGTCTTGTTGGAGGATTAAAGGTTAATAGATTGTCAAATAAGTTCTGTCTCTTTCATCTCTTTTTTTGAAATTGCGAGCATTTAATTCATTTGAGTTCAAATAGATCAGTTCAAATAGATGAATTCAAATAGAATAAATCTGCAATAAGATTATTGTTTGAGAATTGCTTCCAATGAATTCCATGCAAGGATGATAATTTTGCCTGTTTAAGTAAGGCATTTCTCTATCGGATTGAGCTCGATAATAAATACGGCGAATAAAAAGGGAGAAAATGAAGAAATATAGACAATTGTTTATGCTGTTTTTGCCTGCAATTTTATTTCATTCATGCCAATGGCAAAGTAAAACGGAACTTCCTAAAGATAAAATCAGTTCTGAATCAAAAATAGATTTTACCAACAGCCCAAAGCAGATCACGCGCACGATCAAACAAGATAGACAGGGTCATGTTTGGTTTGCTACTTGGGAGGGAATGATAAAATACGATGGTCATTCTTTTACCAATATTACCAGTGAGCTAAGTTTGAGTCGTTTCTTTTCTGTTTTAGAAGATAGAAATGGAAATTTTTGGTTTGGATCCATAGGCTCAGGAGTTTACCATTATGATGGTAAATCCTTTCGAAATTTCACCATAAATGATGGGCTTGCGGACAATAGTGTAACTTATATTTATGAAGATAAAAAGGGCAATATTTGGTTCGCTACTTTAGGTGGAGCAAGTTGTTATGATGGGAAATCCTTTCGAAATTTTACAAGCAAAGAAGGCTTATGCAATAATGATGTCAATTCAATCCTTGAAGATGAAACTGGAAGGTTCTGGTTTGGAACAGGAGAAGATGCTTGTTTTTATGATGGAAATTCATTTACAAAGATTAAAAATACAGAAGGGCATACCTTTCAGAATGTCCGACATATTATTGAGGATAAGAAGGGTAATGTTTGGCTAGGTGGCAATGATGGGCTTTGGCGTTACAGAGATAATGAGTTTAAAAATTTTACAAAGGATTTTATTGGATACATCTATGAGGATGAAATTGGTAACATTTGGACCAGTTCAAATAGTGCTAAATATTCGGGTTGGGCTTTATCTAGATATGATGTTACAACAATTGATAATTTAGAACCAAAAGTAACAGAAATAAAAGCAGAAGCTGGAATGTATTTTGGGATATTGGAAGATTCAAATGGAAATATATGGTGGGGGACATTGAATGGAGTTTATAAATACGACGGCAATACCTTTCAAGATTTTAAAGCGGATAAACTTGATTAGGCGCATTGAGAATGAGCTCTTTCTCTTAAAATCTATAAGAAACTGTCTTTAAAATTGATAAAAAATAGATATTTCAGCTGGATCATTAGAGCATTTATACAATCAAATTCCTACGAAACCTTCCATAAATCAGGGATTAGAAGCAGGTGTTTGAATAGCGGTAAACCGGGTTTTGAGAAAATAAATGAATATTTATGGATTTAATACTGTATATTTGTGCTTTATTTGAGATAAAAAATTAACATCTCACTTTTTTACAATTTATAATAATATAACAATGAGTAACGGTACAGTAAAGTTTTTCAACGAAAGTAAAGGATTCGGATTCATCACACCAGACGACGGTGGAAAAGATGTTTTCGTTCACGTAAACGGATTAAATGGTCTTACAATCACAGAAGGAGACAAAGTCTCTTATGAGGTTGAAGAAGGAAAAAAAGGATTAAACGCAGTAAATGTTACTTTGACATAATACAAACGTTTAAAAATCTAAAATAATAAAAGCCCATCAACTTGTTGATGGGCTTTTTTGCATTTAGTTCATTCTCATAGTTCATTCTTGAAAAAATCAGATCCACATTTAATGCTGCAAAAATGAACTGATTGTTATTTTATGAAGAGCACTAATCCATTCTTGACTTCGAATTATCAAGTACATATACCACTCATCAAATTATAAAAATTCTAATTTTTTCTATATCTTGAATTGTTAATGTGTTCAGAAACCCTTTCAATTCCAACGTATGTATCTTGAGAAAAGAGGCATCAAAGAGAAAATAGAATTTGCTTTACGAAATAAGTTGGCCTTGCCAAACCACTTTCTTGGTTTTGCAGATAAAAAGTACTATTTGCCAACACTTGCCGAGTTTAAAAATTACATTAGAATTTACCAGATTACAGTCGCTACAAACAATCCTGTTCATGGGACAGAAGGTTTCGACTGCGATGACTATACTTATGTTTTAAAGGGACATGTGAGCATTTACAATCGAAGTGTGGCCATGAAAAAACATTCTTGGGCAGTTGGCATAATCTGGGGAGACTTCAGCTGGGTAAACGAATACCATGCTACTAATTGGGTCTTGACTCGACACAATGGTCTGTACCTTTATGAACCACAAAAAGGAGTCAATGGCTTTTTCAGGTTCAGGGAATGTCAAGGGAATGTTGAATTGGTAATCTTATAGTTTGACCTAGGAATGTTGAATTGTGATTAGCGAATATATTGGAGACAATGCGATTTATTGTGTCCTTCAAAATTTAGGTGTCTTTGTACTAAATACTTTGTACTTGTTACTTAACACAAGTACTCTTTAATGAAAATCATTTTATGCGCCAAATGAAATATTTTATTCTCGTTTTTTTTATGTGGTCATTCTGTTTTGGAAATGTTTACAGCCAAAATGAATATTATTATGCATTGGAAATTCAGAACAATCGAGCTCAGATTCTATCAAATCCTGATAACAAAACCCGTTTTGCAGAGCTGTATGATTTCGCTAAGAATCCATTGGCAAGCGATGGCTTCAGGAGTCAACAAATAATCAATGAATTTGAATCTTTTTTACGAGCAGGCATCAAAGCTGTGGAACCAGATCTATTAGAAGGAAATGTTGTAGGTGGCCTGATTGGAGGCATCGGCGCTTTTTTAAACCCTATTCTGTCACAAGAAGAGTTTCTGTTTGCTTTTACGGATGTGATTATAGAACGCGCGCAAGAAGAACTGGCGATGGCTTATTTTGATCGCGCTGCCAGAAAAATGTTGACAGAAAAATTGATCATAGAGTTTGATTGTGGAATAAAAAGAAATCCTCCAAGTGTTAGTGAGTTCTTACCACATTTTTATATGCTGGCAAAAAATAGCCGAAACAATTTGAACTTAAGTTTTGGCAATACTATGGTCAGCGCATTTAAAAATGACCTAGAAGGAATGTATGCCAAAATAGATCAAATGATCATTCCGGATTGCTACAAATCTACCAGTGAATACAGTATTCAAAATGCCATGAATGATGTTTATGCTCAAATTAATGGTGGCAACTCTCTTGAAATGATTATGAATGGATTGGGTCCTGAAATGAAGTTGAATTCCAATGAGGCTGATCATTTTTTGAACTTGCTTTCTGGTATGTCTAAGAGCCTGATGAGCATAGATAATATGGAATGGATTAGAACCAGCTCTATGCCTTTGAATCTTTTTGGTTCTCAATATTATGTAAGTTTGTTGTACAACAACCCAGATTATAATGGATCATTTAATAAAGTAGGCTTTGGTAATTTAACAAGAAATGTTGATGAGATTTTTTGGTTCACCAACAGTGTGATTAATAAATACGAACAAGTTCGTGATAAAATAAATCAAATCAATTCTAGTTTGGGATCCGATGATTTCATGGGCATTGGCCTTCGCGATGATTTTGGTTCTACACAAAGGAATGTAAATGTACCAAATACAGAAACTCCTGAATATGGCCCTTTAGAATTGGTTGGAGATTTGTTGCCACTTTTTATGGAGTTCAAAGATCTGCCAGGAGTAAATTTGGATGATTCCAAAATTATCAAAAGTATAGAAATTGTCTCTCAAATGCTTCGTTTTTACAATGCCATCAAATTTAGAAATTATGGAGACGCAGCCTTGGCAGTTTTGATGACTCTTGAAAATTATTCTGATGAAATAGAAGCCGACATTCCTACAGAGTTAGTCAAATATGTTGTGCTCGCTGCTGATATAGCTCAATCCCAAAATTCAGCAGCAGCAAAAATAATCTTGGAAAACGCGATCCTACCTCATGGCAGTTATAAAATAAAAAGAACGGTTCGTTTCTCTGCTTCTTTAAATGCCTATTTGGGTGTAAATGGAGGAATGGAATTTTTAGACAACCGAACTAATTTCTTTGATCAAGGCGCTCCATACGTCGGTCCATTTTTGCCTGTTGGCGTTGATTTGAGCATCAGTCGAGGAACGGAAGATGTTATGAGGGGTTCTACATCTTTATTCATTTCTGCTTTTGATTTAGGTGCAATCGCAGGATACAGATTTAAATCACCTGCAGATGACAATTACAGTGTTGAACGTGCCCCGAAGATCAGATTTGAACATTTTATTTCACCTGGAGTTTTTCTGATTCGAGGATTCCGGAAAAGCCCAATTTCTATAGGATTTGGCGGTCAATACACACCCAGCCTTCGAAACATCAAAGGCCCATTTGAATTGGATTTTAACTCGGCAACCTCCTTCCGATTTACGGGGTTCTTGGCAGTTGACATTCCTTTGTTAAATCTTGGAATGAGAGGAAGAAGAAAGGTAATAAAAGCTAGAGGAAAGGAGTCTACGAGCGCGGAAGGGGATGGATGGGAAAAGAACCGTGGAATGTAGTGATGGGTGAAATTTATTTTTGATAAATAAGTGTAAAAATTGGATCAATCTGATTTGTTGAGAGATTTTAAAAACGAAGGTTTAGACTTAAATTTAATTGTTTAGTCAAGTTGTATCAAGTGGAACAGCGATTCCCAAAATGTAAATCACATTGGGCCCAGCAGTTATATCGGTGTTTTCGAGAAGTTGAACGTTTCGATTGTGAACCTTAATTCGGCGAATACATTGAATAAAGAATTGACAGGATTAGGAGGAAGCAAATTCATCATTGATGGTAAAGAGCAGTTGGTGGCCAAGTTAGATGAAACTGATTTGATTCTTAGTGATTTGATTCTTATTGAAATTTGATGCTTCTAGCGAAGGTTTTGCGCGAAGGATAGCAATGAAAATGAAAGTTTGAAAAAAAATTAGAAGAACTATAGCGAGGAGGCGACCAAAGGAAGCCACCGCAGCATAGTGATTCTTTTTTTTGAATGCTTTCATTGCAATGGATAGCCTGACGGCTGAAAGCCGGCGCGCCCAAGAAAAGGAAATTTAGATTAGCAATCACGCTAATCAATCTGGAATCATACAATAAAAAAAGCTGCACTTCCTTGCGAGAAATGCAGCTTTTGTAATATTTAATTTGCCAAAATTGAATGATAAAATTGGGTTCTAATCAACAGATACTTTAATCAAAACATCTTCCTTTTTCTTTTTGTAGGCTTCAAAAATAAGCGATTGGTCTTGAAAAGAAACCATGCGATTTGTACTGAACTGCGAGATTGCAAAGTTCTTAACTTTCCTTGTATCTAAAATAGAATGCTTAGTTACCTTTCCTGATTTTTCATCAATTCTATAAGCAGTCAAGTACCCGCCAGCGCCACCAGTATGGTAGGCTGGATTTTCATTTTCAGCTAAGTCCATGTTTTTGACATTGTCAAGGAAATAGTAGTAATGCCCATCGTCAATATTCAAATAACGGAATCCTAGATCAGCAGTTCCACTTGGTCCGAATGAAATTCCAAGACCCATGCTCGATCCACCTCTTGACATTTGTCTCTTGGCCAATTTTGTCATGTAAGACAATTCTCCATCAGGGCCAATCATCGTAGCAAGGATATCATTGTAATAATAAGTATAGGTTGTTCTTCCTTGAGAATCAGTTCTTCTAACCACATAATATTGTTCTCCTGAAAGCATGATACTGCCATCTGTTCCGATAGCCATATTTCGCAATTTTAAGTGAGAAAATCCGACATTGTCTTTTTTGCTGTCTTTCTTTTTTAATCTTGCTTGAGCACGAGGGTTCATGAATTTATTTATGACTGAAACAGGAATTTCATATTCATTTACATCATAAATCTCTCCTTGCTGTTTTACTTTAAATGTAAATACTCCATCGACCCCATGCGTCTTTCTTCTATCGCTGTAATAACCTGCACAAACAATATTGCCTTCAGTTCCTTCGAACATTTTGATATCGGTGATCAACTTTTCTCCAATGTTCACTTTAGATTTTTCTACGGTTTCAGATCCATTTGAGAAGCGCAAAATTTCAACATGGTATTTAGAATCGTCCATGCTTGAAGGGCCTCTTTTTCCTTTTTTCGGTTCACTAAAAACCTTTGCAACTATATAGGAATTGCCATCAGAATCAATTGCATAATCCCAATTGTCCATCTCTTGTTCCGTATAAGGCATCGTAACGATATTCGACCATTCTTCGTTTAGATTTACGTCGAAAACATGCATCCCAATCTTATCCTTACTTTTCGAATCGTCTCTTTCTTGTGGTTTGAATCTATAATTGATCAGTAATTTGTTTTCATCGAAAGACTTAACAAATCCGAATTTGTCTTTAACACCAGCCGACCAGAAGCCAATTGTTGCGATGGCAGACCCGGTCAGTTTTTCATTTGTTTTGATAATCAATTTTCCCTTTTCCGTAAATTTACCAGTTGTGATGTCTATTTGGCGAGAAAAAAGTTGCTCATTTCCATTTGGTTTGTCCCAAACAGAATAAAAAAGGTACACTTTATCATTCATTTGAATCAAGTCCTCAAAAGAAAATTCTTTCTCAAAATCATCATACTCCTCGCGATTTGTTTCTGTTAGTTTTGCACCATCAAACAACTGGAGATTTACCACACCACGACCAGCTTTTACAGCAAGAACATGATTTTCGTATGAAAAGTATTGTTTTTCGCTAGCGTCAATTACTTTATAGGGAGCGCTAACTTTAACTGGAAATCCTTTGTCAAAATTTTGGGCATGACTCATTTGTCCAAAGACCATCCAAGCGGACAGCATTGCAAAAAATGCCAAGTAGTAAATATTTTTATTCATTGTATGGTGTTTTATGAAAAATTAAAATGTATTACTCTAGAAAATTGAGAGGACTTTTCCTTTTCCATCGTTCTAGAATATATTTGACCACTAATTTATCATTTTGTTAAAAGAACTACCGCATAAAATAAAACTAAAGTTATTTTTAATGGATCTGTGGCTTTTGAGATAAACCTATAATTGTTTAATCAATTCGATCAAATGTTTTGCGTTGAGCACATTATTGAATTTCTTGCTTAAAATTTCACGCCTGTCCGAAATTAAGTAATCGCTGAATTCATGATCTGCCAAGTCATTTATTTTTGAAGCAAATTCAGAAGCATTTGTTGCTATGCTGCATAGGGAACCTAGACCGTTCTGATCTATCATTGGAGGATTTACGATACAGAAACGTCCACGGTATAAAGCATTCAATAGTTTTAGCTTAATTCCTGTGTCTTGAAAACTAGGAATTACGTTAAGCTGAGCATTCGAAATTAAGTCAGTCATTAATTCGTCGGATGGATTTTCTACCAAATCAACTCTTTGCTTAAGACAGGCCGCTGAAATTTCTTTTCCTGGATTTTTTCCTGCAATTTTCCAGGGAATCTTTGTTTTAGGAACGACTTCATTTAATAAAAATAATGCCGCTTGGATATTTTCATTAATCTGTAGATTACCATGGTACAAAGCATATTCTCCTTTGCCTTTTGATATATTCACCTCATTATGAGGGTGAAACACAGGTAGATATTTTACAATGTCACTAAAAGTTTGTTGGTAATATTCAAAATCTTTTGGTGAAATACTAAGAAGAAGATCCGCATTCTGAAGTTTTGCTTCAAACAATTTTAATAGGCTGGATTCTCTTTTGAAATATATCTTCTTCCAAAAAATTGATTCTGAATACGAACTTTGTAGATAATAATCCCATTCAATATTATGTAGTCGAACTATTTTTTTTCTGTTTTTTAGTGCGGGATGATCCAGATAAAAACAACTGTGTAGACCTTCAAAAAGGATC
>CALBCY010000031.1 GCA_937927195.1 uncultured Chitinophagales bacterium | reverse complement strand
ATAGTCAACTAAAAAACGAAGGCAGTCCCACCCCTAGGACTGCCTTCAAATTTGGACAAAAGGTTGAGAACCCATTGTCACTCTTTTCTACAAACGATAATTTTATTGAAGTTGTTCTTCTATTGTACTATTTTTCTGATTTTTTTTTAGTTAAAGCACCTTTAAGCTTTCCCTTCATAAGTACAAGAATAAAACAGCAGATTGCAACATTTTATTTCTTAAAAAAATTTAAAATACAATAAAATACTTTAACAGACAATTACATTCTTATGGTAATTTCATTCAAACTTATACCTTATATGCCTTTTTTTAAAAAACTTTTCGAATTAGTCCTTAGTCCTACTACTTTGTTAGAAAGATTTTTTGGCCTTTGGATTTTTAACTTAAATACAATTCTCCCCCCATGCTGGTTCCTTCAATTTCATTGATCTTTATTGATCGTTTAAAAACTAATTCCGCCTCGCCTAATGGAAAATCTTCTAGCAATGTAGCCTTTAAAGTAATTTCATTCTTCTATGTTTCATTGGTAAAAAGACTCCATCCCTACAATTGGAATAATTCATTCTGTAATGGTGAAAGTTTTGGGTATCGCTGTGTAAGTCGTTTGGATTTGACCTCCTGCGCTGGTTCCATCAATTTCGAATTTGTCCCATCGTCGCTCCAATATAAATTCTACTTCTCCAAGCGGAATTCTTTCCAGCATTCCAGGATACAAGAAAATGGTATTTCCTTCAAACTCATTTTCAGGAATTATCTTTGCAGTTAAGTTAACTTCTAAACCATTTTCAGTACTGTATTCATTCGGATAAATGATTTTAAAATACTCTCCTTCTTCCATAGGAGGACCTTCCCATTCCAAATCATATCTTTGATTTCGTCCAATGGTTTCGACTTCATCTATAAAGCTGGCGGAATTCCATTTGAAAGCATTTTGATAGATACTATCATTTGTATCTTGATAGTTCAGCAATCCGGAAACTGGGCCTTCATATTCCCCAGTATAACTTGCCCTTCCTTCAAGCATTAATAACTCTTCATTAAAACTGACCGATGCTGCATCAGAAAGGGGTAATCTTCTTAAAACAGGTTCGCTCATGAAATTTGCCTCTACACGAGTAAGGTCTGTACTTTTATCATACGTTATATCGTAGATTTGATAAACCGCATCTTGAATAACATCGGCAGTGGATTGAGGATACTCTTCTTTTTCACAGGCATAAAAGCTTAGAGTGATTCCCAGACATAGGATTACTTTAAATTGATTCATTTGTTCGTATTTAAATTAAAAAAAATGGGCGAAGTACACTGTCGAACAAGTTCAGCCTCTGTCCCTCCAGAAACACAAGCCAAAGTGTTCAAAGGGCGAAACATTTGTAGGACAATAAGATTTCAGAATAAAAATTCAGTGAAGAGAAGTGGAGATGGATTTCTGATTCATGGATAAAATAGCTGAGGTAAATACAGGTTCTATTTTTTATTTACCTCAGCTATTTTCTGTTTATTGCTATTCTGTAATTGAGAAAATTTTAGCCTTCGCTTTATCCTCAAACATCAATATTCCTCCCATTGATGTTCCATCAATTTCTTTTGTTCTTCTATAACGATGCATATAAAAAATAGCATCGTCAACTGGGATTTTTGAAAGAATATCGGTAGACAATAATATAGTATTTTTATCTCCCATATCATTTTCGAAAAACTTTAATGATGTGGTTCCATCCATTGTTGAAATAACGATTTCTAATTCGTCCCCCTCTTCCAAAGGATCACCTTCCAATGTAAGTTCGTATGCTTGGCTTTTTGAAATGGTTTCAGGTTCCTCTTGAAAACTTAGCAAGTTAATATCCGCAATACCATTTTGAAAAGTTTTGTCATCGACGTCTTTGTATTCAAACTGTCCAAAGACCCGTCCCATGTATTCTTTCCTGTAGCTATTGCAATCCTTGTCATAGGGCAATGTTTCACCATTAAAACTTACGGAGGCCTTTTTATCCAGAACCAAATGCACTGGTGGGGTCTGAATTTCCTCAAAAAACGCGGCGTCTACTGTTGTAATATCGCTTCTTTCGTCATAAGATATTACATAATTTACAAAAATAGCATCTTGAGCTACATCTGATGATTTTACACCTTTATCGCAAGAAACTAAAGTGCTCATAAGCACAACACATAACAATACTAATTTAAACTGATTCATTCTTTTACATTTAAAATTAAAAAAACAGGTTAAGGAAAGATGCTATAAGATATAGCAAGTACTCTTACAAAAGCAGGCCAAAAATTGTCCTGTTGGTAAGATTATAAATCTATCCGATAAAATTTCAATGTAAAAGATTTGGGGTCTATAAGCGGCTGTTAAATCGTTTGGGGTGTTTGTATTTTATTTCATTTCATTTTTAACTTTACTAATAACTATCTCACGAAAAAATTATTGCATAAAACAAAAAAATCTCAAATCACTAAGCAAAAAAAAGCGAATCTGTTTCATTTTTTCCTCACTAGTATTTTCCTAACTAAGTCCAAGAAGAATCAATTTTACAATACAAATCCAGAATCATAAAATAGCCGATCTACTTATACGATTTGAATTATAAATATCGTATGTTCTATTCAATCAGAATATTATTGTAATACAGTGATTCATTTACCTTATGGCAAATCGTATCATTTACTCTTTTAATGAGTAATTCGTCAATGTAGGAATTGTGCTTAAATTCTGAAGTGAGTGTAAGTTCAGTAAACTCTTTACCAATTGGTAAATTGAACGCTACCCGAAGCCAACCATTTTGGGTATCCATTAGACTGAGCGCCCAAATTTTGGATTTAGTTTCGACCTTATCCTCTTTCATACCCTTTAGTGTCCACGATGGGCCACCAGAGATTGTTGGATCAGCATAGTACCAAAAGCTAACATTAAGCGCATCATTGGCATATTCCGGGCTCAATTCATATTTCAGAAACGTTTGTTTGCCTGGCTTTATCAATCGACATCCCTTTCCTACATAAGCATGAGCCGTGCTTTCTTCATAGTGATCGTATAAGATCGCTTTATTTGAAGGCTTAGAATAAGCAAAGGCTGTAGACCTAATATCCTTCAATTCTTTACTGAGATTTTCAAGATCAACTTTGGCCAGTACAATATCATTGTTGCTATAAATCGTATCTGAAAATTCCATTAAAGAAACTTCTCCTGGACTTAGTTTTTCATCAATTGCCTTTAAAAGTAAAATAGATTTATCCTTTGAAAGGAGGTCCAACAAGTTCCTTTTAATAAGCGGATTACTTATCAACTGCATGGAATTGAGCGTATTGCTCAAGGAGGCTCGAGATAGTTTCCCGTTGATTAAAGGAAGCCCTGAAGCCATCGAAAGCTGATAGCCATTGTAGTTTGATCGCCAAGAACCTTTGTGCAAGACTTTATCCGTCCATCCATGTTCAGTTGGCAATAAAAAGATGCCATGGTAATTGACAGAGTCGAGCGATAAATCATTAGATATTTCGTGAAATGGTTTCAACTTTTCTGGGCTAAAAGCATTGTGCAGAATCTTTTTCTTTGTTCTCCAATGTAAAAATTGATTAACATCGATGCTCCAAAATACAAGAATTGGAATAAATGCCATCACAATGATTCCTTTTTTATTTTTTTCCTTGAAATGAGCAAAAACTTTAGAAATTAAGACAACGGAAACAAATGAAATTGAATAGTAAAAAACCCACGTAAATCTTGCAGGCGCTCTGAATTGAAGCACCTTCCCAAGGTGTTCAAGGGACCACTCTTTCATTTGATTGAAAGGTTCTCCAAACGCAAAGACCAATACAGCAATACTCCCAAGAAAGATCACCGCAAGGTTGTTGGCCCTAAATAGATCAATGACAAATTTTCGTTTTATTAATAATAGGAATGGTAAAATAACAAGAACCATCAATGGTATGAATCCTATATAAGATCGATCCTCAGATTTGTTGCGTTTAGCATCAAACAAGTCTGTAAGTACTTCTGAAACCCAAGTCTTATCTGGAAACAACAGCCCCTTGTAAGAAGCCACATTTTTGAAAAATCCATAAGGCACTTTCACGCGATCAGAAACCTCATCCAAAGAATTTAAGATGCCCTCTGTGACAAGCAAAGCTAAAAGGGCAACAGCAAACCAAGAAAAAACCATTTTCAAGTTTATTCGAAATTTGAGCAAATAGGCCAATAGACCAATTCCCGAGCAAGCCAATAGCATTGAACAAGAGATGGCAAGAAGATAGGGATTGTTGAGACCCAATACTACAAGCATAAAAAATAGAAGAACAGCCTTTATTGCATAACTCCAATTCATTTCATTATGAAGCAAAAAGTAAAAAACAGCAGGTAAAGTAAATGCATAGCCCAAGGCATAATGCCCACAGGTCTGCCTATAAATCTGAGGAGATAAACAGGTGATTAATACAGCAAAAACGACGGATAGTCGTGGATCAACATTCAATTTGAGGAGGCAAAAGAAAATCAGCATCGCAGCCAAACCATTGCTCCAATAAATCAGAAAATTAGAAATGCCCACACTGTATGCGGGAAGCCAAGGGAAATAAGGCCTCAGTTTTGCTAAAGTGCAAGCTAGAAGCCCCTGAGCATCCGTCATAAAAATGGTCTCTCCATGCGGATAATACTGGGAATCAAGGTGCACTCCGTCTCCATAGCTTGCATGGTATTGGAGATTGTAATGAATGGTCAGTCCATCGCCTCCAAAAGTTGAAGCATGTTGATTTGGAGAAAACATCAGACCTTTCATATAAAAGCCACAGACAGCAATGGTCAATACAAAGCACAAAATGGCTAATAGGAAGTGTTTGTTGGAAGTGTTGAGGTTCATAATGTTTTACTGAAATAGAATGCTAAAACAGAAGATGAAACGTATTTTTCTTCACACTGTTAAACTGCAAATTATGTCTTTTTTCACAAAATCAATATTTCAAATGAAAAATATTTTATCCGATTCATTTTTTAAGGACTTGGACTTGAGTATTGGACATTTTCTCAAATCAAAAAACAGCTTTCTTTTGGTCTTATGACCATAGCCGTCAGGATATAGAACACTTTTTAATTATACCATCAAATTTGTATCATTAAAGGGATTGGTTTGGTGGGTGTTATGTAAGGTGGTTCGCGTGATCTTGGGTCAAGCCCAAGATGACGGATGGATCGTGGTTCGTGGTTCGTGGTGGTTTGTTTTGGTGAATATTATATTTTAAGCTGACGGCTATGGTCTGATGAACCAAATGTTGGTTACTTAATTGTGCCCTTAAAAGTATGCAGTTTTGCTTCGTTTCATAAAAACTCACTAGGTCCTTTGGTTCTAACACCAAAGGAAAACCATGATTTGTCTATTACTCAAAAGCAGTAGTTTAAGTTGAAAACATTTTGCTATCAATTTCTGGCACTAGCAAGGTATTCTTCATTTTTTGAACATTGGCAAAGGGTTCAGGGGAGATTTAAGAAAATTCTTTAATGTTTGCTTTACTAAGAATCCATGAAATCCTGCTACGGGATATTCTTCAACTGTTTTTTTTATTTCGGCTTTACTTACCTTAAAAGTCAATTGCCCTTTGGTAACATCTATCCAGTCTGCTCTCCTAAAACTTTCCACTGTTGTTGTGAATTGCCCGGTGTATTTGCTTCTTTTATGATGCATATCTATCATGAGTGAAATTTCATCTACCCATTCTTCTTGGTTGTTGTCGATCAAGTACTTTTTTGCTTGGAGTATGGAAGGTTTTAGATAGTCAAAAGTGTTGTCTGACCATATTCCAAGGTCATGAAAAGCAGAAGCTATTGCATACTTTTCAATATTTTCCTTTTTGTTATCCAGCAATTGGCACAACATAAAAACTCTGTAAACATGATTTCTATATTTTGTAAAATCTTTGTCTAACGGACTTTTATGTTGGTCCAAAATTTGGTCAATTGTTTTACTTTTATTTTGCATGCAATACAGCCTATTTGAAGATTATATTCATTGATTATATTCATTGATTAAAATCAAGATTTCGCATCTTTGTTGAAAGAGTATAACAAAATAAAAGTGGAGCCAAAGATTCCTTAGCTCCACTTTCAAAAGATTAGATTTTATTGTCGTGTCAACTTGGTTTCACATTCATCTTCATAAGATTGACTTCCAGCGGGAAAGGTGATGTCTCTAATGCTATAAATCATATTAACTACATTTCCTTCGATGCTTCCATCTCCTCTAATTCTAAAGTTGGATGCATTTCCGGTCAAAAATTGTTCTTCAAGGTCAAAAGTGGTGTCACTAGTGATTGTAGCGGTTACTTTAGTCTCCTCAATTGTAACTCCTTTTGTTTGAAAATTGAAGATGTTTTCTATCTCAAAGTGATCGGCACCTTGCGAACTTGACTTAAATGTCATAACATAATTGTATTCCACGAAAGGATCGCCTTGGCATTCTTCCTCCACATTGTAAGTTCCAAGGAAGGCAGCACTTTGGGCAACATCACAATTCGATCCTGTAAACCCGTC
>CALBCY010000030.1 GCA_937927195.1 uncultured Chitinophagales bacterium | reverse complement strand
TCCTGTAGAGAATAAAATTTGTTGAAAGCATATTCTACGTTCGTTGCAAGCTCTAGCTTGCCAAACGGAAATAAATAGGGGCCTCCCAGCCCAAGACACCAACTTTGTATTCTGAAAACACAAAACTTTTTTATAGCAATCCACGCTACCACAATCCACCACACCACACACCATCTCGTCCTTTCGGAATTCCCTCCAACTTAGAAAGTGATCTTGCGAAAGTTTATAGGAAAATATCCGAAATCCCACAGACCACTTTTACAGCTTGTTTGAACATCACTTTATCAAGCCAATTTCATTTTATAATCAAAGACTATTGTAGTAGATACAAAAAAAGGGCAGCTTGATCAACAAGCTGCCCTTTTAAAATTCTTTATTCTTTTCTGTGCAAGATTACTTTCCTGGCTTAGACAAAACCTCATCGATCATTCCATAATCTTTGGCTTCTGTAGCAGACATCCAGTAATCACGATCTGAATCTTCTTTGATTTTCTCAGCTGTTTGACCAGAGTGTCCAGCGATGATGCTGTAAAGCTCATCTCTTACCTTCAATGTTTCTTTTACTGCAATTTCCATATCAGAAACTTGACCTTGTGTACCACTCATTGGTTGGTGAATCATCACTCTACAGTGAGGAAGACCAGATCTTTTTCCTTCAGCACCTGCTGAAAGCAAAACAGCAGCCATAGAAGCAGCCATTCCTGTACAGATTGTAGAAACATCAGGATTTACATACTGCATTGTGTCATAAATTCCCAATCCTGCATAAACACTTCCTCCTGGACTGTTGATGTAAATATTGATGTCTTTCGTTGGATCTGTAGATTCCAAAAACAACAATTGTGCTTGAATGATGTTGGCAACATTGTCATAGATTGGCATTCCCAACCAAATCAATCTGTCCATCATCAATCTTGAGAATACATCAATAGGAGTAGCATTCAGTTGTCTTTCTTCAATTACGTTTGGAGTAAGTCCGTAAACTCCGTGATTGGTAATAGACGTTTGCTGATGCAATTTATAATAATCTTCAACACGAAGGCTGTTGATACCGTGGTGCTTTACAGCGTATTTTTTAAATTCTTTACTGTCCATTTTCATTATTTGGATTATTTTAGTTTGTTAAAATCTTCTAGGCTGATACTTTCTTCAGAGATCTTTACGCTCTCTAACATCTGTTCAGATACTTTGCTGTCCAAGATTCTAGAATAGGCATTGTTGATGTATTCTTTGTCTTGACTCAAAGTCTTAACATATTGATCCAACATTTGTTGTGATTGAACGCCACCAAAATATTGGTTCATCGTTCTAATGGCATCTTCTCGTAAAATATTATCAATGTCTTCTTTCTCAATTTTGATATCGTAAGTCTTGACTATTTTACTTCTTATTAAATCCCATCTCAAAGATTTTTCCAATTCATCAACCGTTAGGTCTTCAGCATCTGGACCAGTTTTTCCTTCTCCGCTTTCCTGATCTCTCTTGCGTTCAGCCTTTACATCTTCCAATAATTTTTGAAGATATTGTTCCGGCATTGGGATATTCGTTTCCGCCATCAAATGTTCAACTATCTGATTAACCAATTTGTTTGAACTTTGATTCGTAAAGTAGCCTCCAACACGCTCTTTTAACTTTTCTTTAAACTCTTCTTCCGTTTTTACTTCTTCTTCAGGAAATATTTTAGCAAACAACTCTTCGTTTAATTCTGCCTCTTTCATTGACTTAATCTCTTCAAGATTAACTCTGAAAGTGGAAGAAATGTTTTCCATGTCAACGTCTTCAAGCTGTTGATTTAAAACAAACTTGACAACTTCCTCTTTTGGCTTTTCAAAAGCATCAAATATATTGATCAAAATACCTTTCTCTTTGGTAATGCCTTTGATTTGCTTTTTTATGCTTCCTTCTCTCACCATATCCAACATGATATTGGTCTTTACAGTGATTCCGCCTTCCTTTGGTTGTGTGTTTTCATCCATTTCAATCATTTCCACGATCAAAATGTCATTTTCGTTCTCTATCGCTTCTGATGTTTGACTTTCACCAAATCTCTTTTGAAGACCTTCAATTTCTTTGTTGACCATTTCATCGTCAACAGCAATTACGTGCTTTGTGAAAACAGTACCAGCATCTTCATTGAATAAATCGATTTCAAATTCAGGCTGGAATCCCAACTCAAAAGAAAAATCATATTTTTCCGGATTCTTAATATCAATATTCAATTTTTCCTGATTGACCGCTATTGGACGACCCAACAATTTGAAGTCGTTTTCCTTGATATAGGTATCAAGCTGGCCATTAACAAATTTTATCACCTCATCAAAAAGGACTTGGTTACCGTACATTTTTTTCATGAATCCTATTGGAACATGACCTTTACGGAATCCTTTGATGGTGGCGCTTTTACTAAGTTTTGTTAATTCTTTCTTTACGAGCGGGTTGTAATCTTCTGGCTGGACTTCTATTGTAACTATAGTATCCAGGTTATCTATATCCTGTCTTGTAATATTCACTTGAGTAGTAATTCTTTGGTGAGAAAAAAAAGAGTGCGGATGGAGGGACTCGAACCCCCAAGCCGTGAAGCACTAGATCCTAAGTCTAGCGTGTCTACCAATTTCACCACATCCGCTCTTTAAAGGACTGCAAATATACGGAATTTTACCAATTCCAACAATCCATTAAAAATATTTTTAGATTAATTATCAACAATTTCAAAATCAGACACTGGAGGACAGGTGCAGAATAGGTTTCTGTCCCCAATACTGTTCGAAATTCTTGATTTGTCTGGCCAGAATTTACGCTCTTTTATCCAAGGAAGTGGGAAAGCTGCTTTTTCTCTTGTGTAGGAATGAAGCCATTCATCGCCACAAAGTATTCCAATCGTATGTGGTGCGTTTTTCAGGACATTGTCCTCTGGATCAAATCGCCCTTCGGCAATTTCATCAATTTCTTGTTTTATACTGGCCATCGCCTCACAAAATCTGTTCAATTCTTCGAGCGCTTCACTTTCAGTTGGCTCTATCATCATCGTTCCGGGAACAGGAAATGAAACTGTTGGAGCATGGAAGCCATAGTCCATCAATCTTTTTGCAATGTCTTCGACGGTGATGTTGTGGTTCTTTTTGTAAGGTCGCAAATCCAGAATTAACTCGTGTCCTATCCGTCCGTTTTCACCAGAGTAAAGAATGTCAAAGTGGTTTTCCAATCTTGCTTTTATATAATTGGCATTGAGGATGGCCATTTGTGTGGCATCTTTTAATCCTTGGGCACCTAACAATCTTATATAAGCGTATGAAATGAGTAATATGCTTGCACTTCCCCAAGGAGCCGAAGCAATTGCTGGAATGTTTTTGGCTTTTTCTGAATGATCAGAGGAATTTTTTATGAATCGATGACTGGGTAAAAATGGCTCCAATTCTTTGGTACAACAAATGGGACCCATTCCTGGGCCGCCGCCGCCATGTGGAATGGCAAATGTTTTGTGTAGATTCAAATGACAGACATCCGCTCCAATAATTCCAGGATTGGTCAAGCCAGTTTGGGCATTCATATTGGCACCATCCATATACACCTTCGCTCCTAAATTGTGGATGATAGCTGTAACTTCTTTGATCTTTTCTTCAAAAACGCCATGAGTACTTGGATAGGTAATCATTAAGGCCGCAAGGTTTTCTGCATGCTTATTGGCCTTTTCTGATAAGTCTAATAAATCAATGTTACCCGATTCATCACATTTCACGACAACCACTTTCATCCCAGACATAATAGCACTGGCAGGGTTGGTTCCATGAGCAGAAGACGGAATCAAAACGATGTTTCGATTCTTTTCTGGCTCGTTTATTTTGTGAAATTCTCTAATAACCATCAAGCCGGCGAACTCTCCTTGAGCGCCTGAGTTTGGTTGAAGACTGCAGGCATCGAAACCCGTGATTTCAGCTAAATACTTTTCCAGACTATCAAAAACCATTGTATAACCGGCTGCCTGATCGGTTGGTGCAAAAGGATGAACTTGATTGAATTCTTTCCATGAAAGGGGGAACAACTGTGTAGCAGCATTCAATTTCATTGTACAAGATCCCAATGGAATCATTGAATGGGTAAGGGATAAGTCCTTGTTTTCTAACCGTTTAATATATCGCATCATTTCAGTCTCAGAATGATATTGATTAAAGACTGGATGTTCCATAAATGAACTTTCTCTTTCAAGCTTTTTTGGAATGCTGCTTTTCTTTTCAGTATTGATTTGGTTCAAATGAAGTTTGTGATCCAACAGTATTTCAAAAACAGAAACAATTTTATCAACAGTTTCTGCGGTGCAAGTTTCATCTAGTGAAATGCCAATCCTGTTTTCCCTTTGATACCTTAAATTAAAGCCGTTTTCTAGAGTCAATTTCCTCAATTTTATTACTTGAGCTTTTTGAAGCTCTAATTGAATGGTGTCAAAATAACTATTGGAACAAACTGGCAGATTGAGCGCTAGTAATTTGTTGGCCAAATCACAGGTTAAATTATTAATTCTCTTGGCAATGTTTAAAAGACCATCTGGTCCGTGGTAAACCGCATAAAATCCAGCCATGTTTGCCAACAAAGCCTGAGCGGTACAAATATTTGAAGTGGCTCTTTCTCTTTTAATATGCTGTTCTCTTGTTTGCAAGGCCATTCTCAAAGCAGCGTTTCCATGCTTGTCTTCTGAAACTCCAATGATTCTCCCCGGAATGTATCTTTTGTATTTTTCATGGGTCGCAAAAAAAGCGGCATGTGGGCCACCATAACCCAAAGGAATACCAAATCTTTGGCTGTTTCCAAAAACAATATCAGCGCCCCATTCTCCTGGTGGTTTCAACATGGTCAAAGCCATCAAATCACTTGCTACTGCAACTCCAATGCCTGCTTCTTTGGCCTTGTGTGAAATCTCTGAATAATCAGCAATTGATCCATCCTGTCCTGGGTATTGTAACAAAATTCCAAAGACTTCATCGTTTAAATCGAATTCTTCAGGTGGACATATAATTAGCTCAATTCCCAATGGCTCTGATCGAGAAAGCAATACTTCTTGTGTTTGTGGGAAACACAAATCAGATACATAGAATTTATTGATTACTTGATCCTTGCTTTTCTTTTTATAGACATTCAATAAAAGACGCATTGCCTCAGCAGCAGAAGTTCCTTCGTCCAGTAAAGAGGAGTTGGCCAATTCCATTCCCGTCAAATCACAGATCATGGTTTGAAAATTCAGTAAAGCCTCTAATCGCCCCTGAGAAATTTCAGATTGATATGGAGTGTATTGTGTATACCAACCCGGATTCTCCAGAACATTTCTTTGGATGACAGACGGAGTGATGCTGTTGTAATAGCCTAAACCTATGAAAGATTGAAAATCCTTGTTTTTGTCTGCAATTTTCTGAATATGATCCAAGTATTCTGCTTCTGTTAAGCTTTCAGGAATATCTAAGTCTTTGCTAAGCCTTATTTGTTGGGGAATGGTTTGGGACAATAATTCATCCATTGAATTTAATCCTAAAACCGCCAACATTTCTTTGCTGTTGTAATAATCAGGACCTATGTGACGGTGAGCAAAAGAAGAAAGTAAATCTTTGGCTTGTCCAGCTGTGTTGTTATTCATTTGATGTGTGGTATGTATTGAATCAAAGGCTTTTCTAAATATGAATTTTTCTTAATCAAAAGTAAAATGTAAACGCAACAATATCGAATAAAGTTTACATAAATTGAATTTGGTGTTTAGAAGTGAAAGTTTTTTAAAGTATCACTTTGAGAAAAGTTTTTTCTGCCTAAAAGACTGTGCTACAGTCATTTTGTCTTGTGTTTTTCCTGAAATACTGACAAAATTTCATGCAAAACCTTCAAAAAGTGGAAAGGCATTCAATTTGATGCATAGTTTGTAGCTGAACATAAATTAGCGTCCATTAATAGGGAAGCCGTTTGGGAAGCCGTTTAGAATGTGTCAATTAATTGTGCTTGGCAATAACTGAAGAAAATAGAAAAGAATACAAATGAGTAATAATAAATTTACAATAAAGGGTCAAGAAGCTTTGAGTACTTCTCAATCCATTGCTTTCAACAGAAGACACCAAACCATCGAACCAATCCATATTTTAAAAGCGGTTATTGAAACTGATGAGGATTTGGCAAATTATCTTTTTGGAAAATTGGGAATTGCAAAAGGCCCATTGTTGAAATTGATCGATAAAGATTTGAACGAACTGGGACAGGTGGAGGAAGTGGATAAGCTATTCACCTCACAAGATTCCAATAAAATAATTTTTAAATCTCAGGGAGAAGCCAAGGAGATGGGAGATGAGTTTGTCTCATTGGAACATTTTTATCTTGCCTTGATGGACATTAAGAGCAAGGCTTCTAAAGCTTTGAAAGATGCTGGTGGAACATTTGATGGCATGAAGAAAGCGATCAAAGAACTCCGACAGGGAAACAATGTCAATGATGCCAATGCAGAATCCAGTTATCAAGCTTTAAAAAAGTATGCCAAGAACTTGAATGAAATGGCAGCCAAAGGCAAGCTGGATCCAGTTATAGGCAGAGATGAGGAAATAAGAAGAGTCTTACATATTTTATCGAGAAGAAGAAAAAACAATCCTGTTTTGGTCGGTGAGCCAGGGGTTGGTAAAACGGCCATTGCAGAGGGAATTGCGCATAGGATCGTTACTGGAGATGTGCCCGAAAATCTGAAAGGTAAAACGATTTATGCTTTAGACATTGGAGCAATGATGGCAGGTGCAAAATTCAGAGGAGACTTTGAAGAAAGACTAAAAGCGGTCATCAAAGAAATTACCAATTCAAATGGTGATTTTATTCTTTTTATCGATGAAATACACACCTTGATAGGTGCAGGAGCAACCGAGGGGGCTTTGGATGCGGCAAATATTTTAAAGCCTGCCTTGGCAAGAGGAGAACTTAGAACTGTTGGTGCAACAACCTTGAATGAATACCAGAAGTATTTCGAAAAGGACAAAGCATTGGAGCGTAGATTCCAGAAAATATTTGTAGCAGAGCCTTCTTTGGAAGATTCTATCTCAATACTAAGGGGAATAAAAGAGAAGTATGAAACGCACCACAAAGTGCAAATCAGGGATGAGGCAATTCTCGCTGCTGTACAATTGAGTGATCGATACATTGCAGACCGTTTCCTGCCAGACAAGGCCATTGACCTTATTGATGAAGCAAGCGCAAAATTGCGTTTGGAAATCAATTCTGTTCCAGTTGAGCTGGATGAAGCTGATCGCAAGATTCGTCAGCTTGAAATTGAACGAGAGGCGATTAAACGTGAAAGCGATGAGTCGAAATTGGCTGAGTTGTCAAAACAAATTGAACAGCTTAAAGAAGAGAGAAACACACTTAAGGCCAAATGGCAGGCTGAAAAGGACCAGATTGAAAGACATCAGGCCATAAAGAAAAACATTGAAGAGTTGAAGCTTCAAGCAGAGCGATTTGAGCGAGAAGGAGAATATGGGAAGGTGGCTGAAATACGTTACGGAAAAATCAAAGAGGCCGAAGAAAATCTATTGGCAATGGAGGCTGAGCTCGCCTCTGGTTCTGAAACCAGGATGGTAACAGAGGAAGTGTATGCAGATGACATTGCTGAGATTATTTCAAAGTGGACCGGCATTCCAGTTCAAAAAATGATGGAGAGTGAAAGATCTAAATTGCTGAACCTGGAAAGTGTTTTAACGGAAAGAGTTATTGGACAAGAAGAAGCGGTAAGAGCGGTTTCAGATGCAATCAGAAGAAGCAAAGCTGGACTGCAAGATCCAAATAGACCATTGGGTTCGTTTATATTTATGGGATCAACTGGGGTAGGGAAGACCGAATTGGCAAAGACCTTGGCAGATTATCTGTTTGATGATGAAAACTCAATGGTTAGAATAGACATGTCTGAATATCAGGAAAAACATTCCGTTTCTCGCTTAATCGGAGCGGCTCCCGGATACATAGGATATGATGAAGGAGGACAACTAACCGAAGCGGTGAGAAGAAGACCCTATTCTGTGGTTCTATTCGATGAAATAGAAAAGGCGCATCCGGATACATTTAATCTCCTTTTGCAAGTTTTAGATGACGGTCGCCTGACAGATAACAAAGGCAGAACCGTTAATTTTAAGAACACGATTATCATCATGACGACCAATATGGGTTCACAAAGAATTCTTGAGAACTTTGATGGTGTGAAGGAGGAAGAATTGTTGTCAGTAACTGAAAGTACCAAAATTGAATTGCTTGAAATGATGAAAAAAATGCTGCGACCTGAATTCTTAAATAGGATCGATGAGCTCATCATGTTTAAACCAATTCTGAAGAAAGACCTTTACAAGATTGTGGACATTCAATTGGGGAGTCTTAAAAAGAGGATGGATAAAGTGGGCATTGAAATGAAATGGACCAATTCGGCCACAGAATTTATTGCAGATTTGGGTTATCAGCCAGAATTTGGTGCCAGACCATTGAAAAGGGTGATAGAGCAATCAGTGGTCAATGAATTGTCAAAACAAATCATTGCCAATACCATCGACAAGAACAGTCCTTTGACCTTGGATGCCATTGCTGGCAAGATAGTTTTCTACAACAGAGTAGAAATTTCAGAAAATACGGTAGTTGCTTAAAAGGTTCTTTATTGTTAAATAATTCTTAAAGCAATTATTCAATTGAATATTAAACTTTTAGCGGATGTCTAATGTCTAAAGCATAGAACTTCGTTCTACAAAAATTAGCAGTCTTATAAGGGGTTTTAAGACTGCCGTATATAGGGGTATATACATACGAGGAGTTGGAAATTTTTTTCCAACTCCTTTCTATTTAAGCCTGTCTCATCAAGCAACCCAGTACTTTAATTAGTTTTTCTAATTAGTTTATACATTAGCTTTTTTATTGACTTTGAATCCAATGCTTGGCCCAATAAGTCAAAACTCCTCTGTTGCAACTTTTTTGTTTAAAAGGCCGAAAACTTATTTTACATATAAAATAATATTTTACACATCTACTTATTAATTCACTCTTTAATAAAGAAAAATGTGTAGATCTAAGGTCTGCATTGACAATCAATGATTTCACGAAAGTGAGTCGATGAATTTATCCGACAAATAAAAAATCAATTCAACCTTGTTTATTTTTTTAGCTTTCGTTACATTTAAGTAAGCTTCGATGTAATGTGCCAGTTTTAGTAACAAGATTTAACCCAATTCGTTAATAATGAGTATACTATTGCTTAATTTTTGAGCAATAGCTTTAAATATATCGGTTATGACCAGAACCTTCGTCGTACCATCTGATGATGAGAAGAAAATGATCCTGAAGGAATACAGAAGTTTAATCAAGATCTGTAGACCCAATTTGAAACCAGGAGATGAGGCTAGAATCCAGAAAGCCTTTGAAATAGCTATGCGAGAACATGAAGGAACTCGTCGCAAAAGTGGTGAACCCTATATTTTGCATCCCATTGAGGTGGCCAGAATTGCCGCGGAAGAGATTGGATTGGGAGCCACTTCGGTTATTTGTGCTTTATTGCACGATGTAGTTGAAGACACTGATTTTACCGCTGAAAACATTAAAAAAGAACTAGGACCAAAGGTCAGTCGAATTGTAGAAGGTTTGACTAAGATTAAGATAATCAAAGGAGTTACTAAAAACAAAACAAAAGATTCTGTTGCGCATCAGGCAGAAAACCTGAAAAAAATCTTATTGACCCTGAGTGAAGATGTAAGGGTGATTTTGGTGAAAATTGCTGACCGTCTCCACAACATGAGGACGCTCAAATCAATGCCTGAAAGAAAGCAGGTTCGGATCTCTGCCGAGACTTTGTACATCTATTCTCCAATGGCACATCGTCTGGGATTGTATGCCATCAAAACAGAGTTGGAAGATCTTTGTCTCAAATACATGATTCCTGAAACGTATAAAGAAATTGCGACAAAGCTTGCTCAAACGAAAAGAGACAGGGATCGTTTTATCAGAGATTTTATCAACCCTCTTAAAGAAAAACTAACGGATAAAGGAATCAAGAATTTTGAAATTTTTGGTCGCTCTAAATCAATCAATTCCATTTTTAATAAAATAAAAAACAAAAATGTTGAATTCGAAGAAATAGCAGACCTCTTTGCGATTCGTATTGTGGTAGATGTTCCACCAGAGCAAGAAAAAGAAGACTGCTGGAAAATTTATTCTCTGGTTTCTGACCAATATCGACCGATCGTCGAAAGACTGAGAGATTGGATTTCAAATCCCAAATCTAATGGTTATGAGTCCTTGCACACAACTGTAATGGGGCCAGGTGGAAAGTTAGTAGAGGTTCAGATTCGTTCCAAAAGAATGGATGAAATTGCAGAGAAAGGTGTGGCTGCGCATTGGAAATACAAAGGAGGAAAAGCCTCTGGGAATGCATTGGACAATTGGTTGGAAAGGGTTCGAGAGGCGCTACAAAATCAGGATGCTGATGCAGTCGATTTTGTCAACGATTTCAAGCACAATCTTTATGAAAAGGACTTGTACGTCTTTACTCCCAAAGGGGATTTGAGAACCATTCGTGGAGGCTCAACTGTCATTGATTTTGCTTTTGATATTCATTCTGAAGTAGGCCGTAAATGCATTGGTGCAAAAATTAAAAACAAATTACAACCGATTAGCCACAAATTAAGCAATGGCGATCAGATTGAAATAATTACCTCAAAAAAGCAAAAACCTTCCAAAGACTGGTTGGAATTTGCTGTTACATCCAAAGCACGAACGAGAATAAAGGCTGATTTGAAAGCCGAAAAACGAATCATTGCTGATGATGGAAAGTTGATTTTTGAACGTAAAATGAAATCCCTCAAGGAAGAAATAACCAGGGACCTAATTGATCAAATAGTTACTTTTTACAAGCAAGGAGATGCATTAACTTTCTTTTACAACATTGCCACCAAACAATTCAATGTAGCAGAACTTAAAAAGCTATCCATTATAGGTGGTAAAATTCAAAACATCGTTGATCGAAAACAAAATGCAAGTAAAACGGAAGAGGAACCTGCTCAGGAATATGAAGTCAATACAGATGTTGATTTGCAAATTTTTGGTGGTTTAGACAATGTCGATTACCACATTGCTCCCTGTTGTAGCCCCAAACAAGGAGACAGTGTGTTTGGTTTTATAACGATCGCTTCTGGAATTAAAATTCATCGCCAATCTTGCCCGAATGCCAAGGATATGAAAACTAGATATCCTTACAGAGTAGTCAAAACCAAATGGGCTTCTGAAAGTAAAGATGTTTCATTCCTTACTGGTCTGCGAATTACAGGTATCGATGATGTTGGTTTGGTCAATCGTCTCACCGGCGTTGTTTCAAGAGAGTTGGGCGTAAACATGCGTTCCATTTCATTCGATACCGTAGATGGGGTGTTCGAAGGAAACATTGCAGTCTATGTAAATTCAACCAAAGAATTGAACAATTTAATCAAAGGATTGAAGGCATTGGATGGGGTACATGAGGTAAGAAAATACTCGACCTAATAAGTTGAAGTTCTAATAAGCTGAAGACTAAGATTAAAAATCGGGATGAACATTGCGACACGAAAGAAGGGAGAACGAACCTAGGAGGCAGCTTTGTTTCATACCGATAAACATAACCGCCTTGGCGATTTAGGCGAAAAAAGGTAAAGTCGAGTGCATACACAAATCGAATACCGAATACCGAGAACCGAATACCCTTTTTATTGCTCCTCAACAACTACATAAATATCTTCATTCTTTCCTTTGACATAAAGCATTTTTCTAGCATAGTCCACATTGGCATCAATGTTAGAAGATAATTGCTTGTGGGCCACGAAAAGCTTTTCTATTTCCTTATCGAAATAGCTTACTTTGTCTTCGTTTTTGCTGATTTCCTTATTCATTTGATACAAACTTATGAGATTGTTTCTATCAAAAAAGCAAAGCCATAGCAGAAAGAATACTACTATGAGGTAGAACTTATTGTTTAAAATAAGTCCGATAATATTTTGTGTGTTGTTGCTGCCTTTCATCGATTATAATCAATGTTTAATTAGCTTATAAGCCGTAAATGTTCCTTTCGAATCAATAATTCTTAAATAATACAATCCCAAAGTTTGATTCTGTAAATTCAAATTCAAACTGGATCGAGATAAAATTGGTTCAGAGAGCAGTACTTGGCCTTGGGCATTTAAAACTTCAAATCTTTCTAAATCAAAAGCTTTACTCAAATCTACGACAAAATTTTCATTTGAAGGATTAGGATAAATGTTAATTTGTTCTGTTATATCCTCAATTCCGTTAAAATTATCCCTTAAACAGGAGCATTTGTTCTTATTGACCTCTGTTTGAACAACCTGTGGCGCTCTGTATTCAGCCCGAACTTTGATCTGTTCTTGTCCAATATTTGCCAGGTCAGCATTTGCAATGCTAATGGTCTTCCAACCAGCTTCAGCAGGATTGTGTTCCAATTGTAAATGACCCAATCCTTGAACGGAGTCAAGTTTTTCACAGTCTTGGTTTAACAAATACAACTTGATTGCTTGAGAGGAGTCATTTGGAAAAAGGTCTATTGTTATTTGCGTTTCATCATTCGAGAAAATTTTACCAACTTGCCTACATTCCGTTGAATTAGAAGGCAATCCGCCTCCTTGCTGCAAAGAATTGGGATGGCTGTCTCCCAAATCATTGGACATTTCCCATTCATGTATCGCATTTTTTGCTGGTCTTGTGTAGCTTTCTGAAATTCCAACAGGTGCCCAAACATTGTATCCTCTTCTGCCTCCAAGAGCTGAGCCATTGCAGGGAGGGACTGATAAAAATACGGTTCCATCTGCTTCCACGGTTCTTTCTGCTGTTCCAGCTGCACCAGAATAATCTTTCAAAATTGTTCCAGGTGGAAAATTGGTTTGAATGCCGCTCTGGTCTTGCCAATTGTCCCAACTGTCGTTCATGCATATAATTGCTTTCCCAGATCTTTCAATGGCCAATAAATCATCGCTTTGCCAGCGGACAAGGTATTCCCCCTCTTTGAATCCAAGGTTTTGATGACACCAAAGCAAGTTTTCCATGTCGTTTTGTAATGGAAGTTCGGACTCTATTTTTGGGTCATGATTAAATCTCATACCCGTTGTTCCAATATCAAACAAGTCTTCAAAAAAGATCAAAGGAGAACCATCCAGTGCCAATATTATGGCATAAGCTAAAGACCTTCTTGGGTCGTCTGGTGAAATGTGTTCACTTAGTTCATATTGCAAATCCCAATCGCCTGAAAAATCCCCGTCGCTTTCCAATAATGGTCGGAAAGTATCGTGATTGTTGACAAAGGGAGAGGTTCGACCGCGATTGTTTTGCTGAACATTTGGAATGTTTCCCAAGTTATATGTTCCATTGCTTTTAACCATGTCGGATAATTCAAATCTTAAATTGAAATCAAATGTTCCAGCTCTATTTTGAACTGCATCACACCAAGCATCCAAAGCTGGAGCACTGTCAACATATTCCCCAACTGCATAAAACTCATCGCCTTGGTTGGCAAAACCTGAATTGTTTTGGAGATTCCATAAAAAATCTTCCATCACATCGGCAGGAAAATGTTTTACTGCATCAATTCTTATTCCATCAAAACCCAATTGTTTTTTGTACCAAATCAACCAGCTTCTGATTCCATTTTTCATGTAAAATTCTTCCTGTACGGGATTGTATATTGCATTGGAACTCAATCCAAAAGCATTTTCTTCATAGGAAACGTCTGGGCCCCACCAAGGCGTGTTTAGATCATTGGTACAACAAGCATTGTCGTTATTGGGATAAAAATTTTGCCAGTTTTTGTGAAATCTTCCTGCTCTGGATAAATAATTTTCAGCGTCGTATTCGGATTCTGGAGTGGCAAAACATACGTAACGGAAGTTCTTGTATCTGGAAGTTGATCCATCATCAATGGCCATCGGATCTTGACCACCTTGGTTCGTAAATGAACCGGCACCAGACAAATGATTGATCACAACATCTTGTATTACATCTAAACCGTTGGCTTTGAGAACAGCAATCATTCTAAGCAATTCATCCTTATCGCCCATGCTCGTCTTGTTCCCACCTTTTTGAAATTTGTCCCCCAAGTCATAATGATCAAATGGATTGTATCCAACACCTTTGTTGGCACTTTTTATGGTCGGCGGAATCCAAACAGCATCGATGCCCAAAGCCTTTAATCTAGGTGCCAATTCAGTCAAATAATTGGACCAACCACTTAAATACTGATTGTTTTTAAAGTCCCACCAAAACCCTTGTAAAACTACTTGCCGATTTGGCGAGTTTTGCCCTTGTATAGAATTCAAAGACAATGAAATAATAATTAAATAAATCAAATACTTAAGCATACATTAATATAAGAATTGTTTGTGAAATTCATTCTATTTAAACTGGCCAGACTGTATGTTTTAGCAAGAAACAATCATTTCAATGCCATTTTCTTAGCAATTAAACTCAGGATACTTATTGGGAAACATTCGCCCAATTTTATTTGTGAAAAATAAATACACATTCCATTTGTCCATACATTGATCCAAACCTAAATTTTGGGGTTTGAGGTTTGGAGTTTCCCTGTTTCTTCTTTCCCCAAATCAAGTCTTTGTACTTTTTATTCAATA
>CALBCY010000029.1 GCA_937927195.1 uncultured Chitinophagales bacterium | reverse complement strand
TTGAATTGAGGTCCAAATATCGTTGAACCTACAATTTGGATGGTTATAAACAAAGTTTTGAACAACTGTGGGTAAAGTTGGCAAAGAGCAGAATTTATTCTCCTTTCAAACTTTGAGGTTTTTGAAAACAGCTGTAGAGTGGGGTAGCGGTTGGTATTTTTGACTGGTTTTATGCAAGCTCTTCTTCAATGTCAGCAATGGTATCAATTGCTCCATTGTATGTTTTGTCGAGTTTATCAGCATCCGCCACAGGAGCAAACACGGCCATTTCACAATATTTGATCAAATCAATGAGTTTGGTGATTGTTTTGTCCTGGACATTTTGTTTTTGCAGAACGGAGGCAATATTTGATTTTGACAATTCGCTTGCAGGGATGTTTACACGATCTTCGAGGTAGTTCCAAATGGTTTGGATGACCTCATTGTAGAATTCTTTCTTTTTTGAAGCATTCATGTAACCTTTCGCAGTTTCAAGACGCTTCTTGGCAAGATCGGAAGCTTGCTTTCTTTTCCTTCCAATTACATCGGCATCTTCAAGATCCGTCTTTTTCTTTTGTGAAACAACAATTGGCAAAATTATGAATGGTAAAATATAGAGACCTCCCAATAGTAAGTAGGGTAGGGTAGAGTTGCCTTTAGAACTGAAACTTGCTTGCTCGGTTTTGATGTCAAGGATGTCTTTGTCTTCCTTTTTAGCTTGCGGTTTGAGAATTGCATCAGAGGCTGCAACTTTGATTGTTAGTGGCCAAGCATCTTTTGTTTCATATTGTTCTGTGGATGGATTGTAGTAACTGTATTTAATAGCAGGAATGGTGAGGCTTCCTTCCTTTAGTGGGACCAATAGGTAATCATAAGATTTACTTCCCATAATTACATTGTTTTTTTCGTAAATATTTTCTTCCATTGTTGGCTCGTAAACATCCCACTCTTCTGGATCGAGATCAAGTTTTATTGCGTCCACTAATTTTAGGTTTCCACTTCCGATAATGCCTATGCTGAGAGTGATTCCTTCGTTGACTTTTGATTCCCTTTTGTCAGGTCTAACATTCAATTTGAAATTCCCCACAGCACCGTTAAAGTTATCGGGCTTGCCCTCAGTTGGAAGTGGGAAAACTGAAACTGTTTTTGCTTTGCTAGTTAATTCTACTTGTTTTGAGTTTGAGAAGCTGAAGAATCCTCTGCTCCTTCTTTGTGAAGGAATTTTTATTTGTGCCGTTATATCCATAGGGTCAATTTCAAGTTGCCCTGTTTTTTGTGGAAAAAGCGCATATTTTTTGATGACATATCTTGTGTATAATTTGTCGCCAATGCTGACGTCACGAGGAGTGATTCTGTCTGCGGAAATGTCTTGTGCCCAAAAACCTTGCAAGGAAGCGGCAGTTTGAGCATTGTAATTGGTGAGGTTGTAACGACTGTAAATTACATAATAAGCGGTCATTTGTTGGCCAATGTATACTCTGTCCGTGTCCACTTCAACTTTGAAAAAATAGTCTGGACTGTTTTCTTGGTTCAATTCATCGCTAGTAATTACTCCTTTAGGAGTGTTTTGTTGTTGTTTAATGTTGGGGTTTTTCTTTGCTTGAACCTTTACAGAGGGAGCTTTGTAAATCTTTTTTCTAGTTTTAAAAGAAGCTCCTGCCAACTCATGATTTCCTGTTTTGACAACTTTTAATGCATATGAAAACCTCATAGAGCTGGTCATTTTTCCATTGATCCATTGACTAGATGAATATTGATTTGGACCTGAAACTACAGCAAAAGCATCTGTCAAGTTTGGTGGATTGAAACTGCCATTTCCCGCTTGATCTATAGAATAACTTACCTCAAAAGTTTCACCAACTTTGGTGCTGATTTTTTGAGGAGTAACCTTCAATTGTTGAGCAATAAGATTTTGTGAAAAACAAATTCCAATTAACAGAACAAGATTGAATATTATGAAATGAATGCTTTTCATTATTGTATAAGTACTTTTGTTAGAAAAAAAAAGGATCGAAATGTTTACCAATCTTTGTCACTCTTAATGGTCTTTCCCTGTTTGCCTTTTTGGTTTCTTAGTTTTTCCTGAACCTTTAATTCTTCATTTTTAAGTGCTTCCAATAATCTCATAATTTCTTCTTTGCTCATTTTTAACTGTTCAGGTGGAACTGCAAGTGAATCTGGCATCGTCATTTGACTGGTGTCAGGTTGTTGTGGTTCTTGGTTTTCTTCACCTTTACTTTCTTCTTCTTTTTCCTCTTCACTTTTCTTTTCCTCCTCGCTTTTCTCTTGTTCTTCCTTTTCTTGTTCTTCTTTATCTTTTTGTTCCTCGTCTTTTTCCTCCTGATCTTTTTGTTCTTCGTCCTTTTTCTCCTGATCTTCTTTTTTCTCTTCTTTTTCTTTCTTCTCTTGGTCTTTGTCGTCGCTTTCCTTCGGATTGTCGCATTGCTTGTCTCGTTCTTCTTTTTCTTCTTCACTTTCGTTCTTCAATAATTCCTTGGCATAAGCCATGTTGTATCTGGTCTCATCATCAGAAGGATTGAGTCTTAAGGATTCTTTATACATTTCAATGGCCTGTTCATATTGTTTTTGGCCGAGGTAAATGTTTCCAAGATTATGAAATGCTTGTGATCTGACTGGTTTATCCGTAATGGTACTTACAACCGTATTGTACTGTTCTACAGCTTCATCAAATCTTTGCTGCTGATAGTATGCATTGCCCAAGTTAAACAAGCTTGCATTAAGATCTGATTCCTCGTTGCTGCGGATGGACCGCTTATAATTCATTTCAGCATCAACAAATTCTTTGTTTTTGTAGTTGTTGTTGCCGGATCTGGCCAATGCAACTTCTGACTGTGCTGAAGAGCTAATTGTAGCGCACAAAAGGAAAATTAAACAAGGGAAAATTAGTGTGAATATATATTTAGTCAATTGAGACATTTTTTTTAATGTAAATTTAAATAAACTAGTTGATTTTTAAACGCCTAATGAAGTCTGGCATTTCACTTTAATATTTATTTAACGAAGTGAGGCTGAATGAGTTGAATTTTTTCGCTGAATCTGTCATTTTAATACAAAAATCCGAATAACCAGAGCGGAATTTTGTTGCCTCGTCCTGTTTCGATATTGTCTGCAGCAATATAAGCATTTGAAATTCCTTTGATTTGCTTGTTTGTTTTGTTCTTACCACCAACTTCAAAGGTCATTTTACCATCGATTAAAAAATCTCCTGGGTCTGTATAATTTATTTCATGCTTTTGAGACAATTGGTTTAGAAAAAAGCTTTCCCTCAAGTTTCCAATGTTGGCGTTTGCTTCATTTAAGGCAAAGAATAAATTTGAGTTTTGTAGAAAAATTTTTTCAGGTTTGCTCATCAAGCTAATTCCTTTGGTTTCCCTTCTAAGCATATTAATTAACTGAGCCTTTTCCATGTAACTGAGGTATTGGAGCAAGGTTGGCCTTGTTATTCCTAAAATGTTGCTCAGTTTGCTAATATTGGGCTTAAATGGGACACTCTCGCTAATAATATACAAGAGTTGTTTTAATTTATAGACCGATTGATAGTCAATTGATCGTGAATTTGGTAAATCAACCTCAAGTATTGCATTGATTGTGTTGTTAACTTTTTCAGGATAAGCCAATGCTCCTTCTGTGAAATACGGATAATAACCAGTTTTGGTGTATTCTTTCCACATTTTTAAAGGTTTGATCGTGGATGAAATTTCTTGACTTATTTTACCGTGATTTTCAATTATTTCATCAAGATTAAAGGTCTTATATTTCTTTTGATATTGCAGTGAAATGTATTCTCTTAAGGAAAGACCTGGCAAGAGATAAGCAACTGCTCGCCTGCTTAAATCTGCATCGCCCTTGTATATTTCGAGGATGGAGGATGCTGTGAAAACTATTTTCAAGTCGTCAAATTGGTCGTAAAGATTTTTAATTTCTATTGACCAGTTGGGATATTTGTGTACCTCGTCCAAGAAAAGGTATTGGCCACCCTGCTTAACAAATTCTTCAGCGGTTTCTACTAGGCTGTTTTTAGTGAAATACCAATCATCCAGACTTGCATAGAGTACACTTTCATCATTTGGCAGATTCAATTTGATGTATTGCAGCAATAAGGTGGTTTTACCAACTCCACGGGCACCTTTTATTGCTATCAATCTTTGAGTCCAGTCAATTTCATCTAGTAAAAATCTAGAGAAATCAAGTTTGGTATTCCTTAGTTTTCGTTGAAATATTTCGAATAACCTATCCATAGTGTATTTTGTAAAATACAATATACGATATTTATTGTAAAATGTATAATGCAATTCATGTTATTTATTGTAAGGTATAGAATACATTATTGCCTGATAGGTGTTATTAACAAGACGGCACAAAGCCATGAAATTGGGCAGTTGTTGTGAATACGAAGGCAAAAGTCCATGTAAATTGTGGGACTTTTTGTAGGGCAAATGGATTGTAAATAATTATTCTTTGCTCGAACCAAACAACTGGAATTTCTTATACCAGCCTTGGCTTCTTTCTGAAATGAAGAATTCAAGCAAGAGTAAGAGAAGGGCAACGAATAAGAAATACTGGAATTGATCTTCGTAGTCGGTGAAAACACGATCTTCAAAATCCTTTTTGTCCATGTTTTGAAGCTCTGTGAGAATTCTTGGAATTTCACCTTTGGCTCCTGATATTCTAAAGTAATTTCCTTCGGTTAATTCGGCGATTTCTTTAAGCATGGTTTCATCAAGTTTGGAGTTGATGATGTTTTGATTTCTGTCTTTTTTATAACCAGTTCTTTGTCCTCTTGAGAAGACAGGAATCGGTGCTCCTTCTTCCGAGCCAATGCCCAATGTATGAATGATTACTCCTTCATCTTTAGCAGCTTCAGCCTCATCCAAGGCGCCATTTTCATGATTTTCACCATCAGTCAGCAAGATCAAGGCTTTAAATTTGTTTTGCTCTCTATCAAAGTTTTGCTTGGCCAAATCGATGGCTTGGCCAACTGCTGTTCCTTGGGCAGGAACCATGTTTGTGTCCATGGTTTTTAAAAATAGTTTAGCTGCAGCATAGTCAACAGTAAGTGGCATTTGTAAATAAGCGTTGCCGGCAAAGACAATAAGTCCAATTCGATCGTTGCCCATTTTATCAATCAATTTTGAAATCAATCTTTTAGCGACGTCAAGACGATTGGGTTTGAGATCTTCCGCAAGCATGCTCTTTGAAACGTCCACAGCAACAATGACGTCCACACCTTGACGTTTGACTTTTTCAAGTTTGCTACCTAATTGAGGGTTTGCCAAAGCAATGATAATGAAAAAGAGCGCAGCAAGATAGAATATGAATTTTAATCGTTGCTTATTGAATGAAAGATCAGGAATCAATTGTTTGATCAAACGATCATCTCCCATTTTGGCCATAGCTTTTTTCTTCCAGGAATTCATTATGAAATAAATCACAATGAGAACCGGGATTATTATAAGGGCCCAAAGATATGCTTCGTTTTCGAATCTAAACATAAAATAATCAGCTTAAAAAATGCCTCTAAAAATGGTGTACCTCAAAAGTAAATCGAGGATCAATAAAAGTGCTGCAATCAATGCAAGTGGATGGAACAGTTCTAAGTATCTCTTAATGGAAGTTACTTCAACTTCTGTTTTTTCCAGTCGGTCAATTTCACCATATATATTTTGAAGGCTATTGTTGTTGGTTGCTCTGAAATATTTCCCACCAGTATTAATAGCAATTTCATTCAACAATTCTTCGTCAATTTGAACTTCCATATTTTGCAGGACTGTTCTTCCAAAAAGGTCTCGAACAGGGTAGGGGGCCATCCCTTTTGTTCCAACCCCAATGGTATAAACTTTGATGTCAAATTCCTTGGCAGTTTCAGCTGCTGTCAAAGGATCGATGAAACCTTTGTTGTTTACTCCATCTGTCAACAAAACTATGATCTTGCTTTTTGATTCACTGTCTTTGATCCTGTTAACAGCAGTGGCCAATCCCATTCCAATAGCGGTTCCATCTTCGATCAAACCACTTTTTATTTCACTCATTAATTTCTTGAGGACGCCATGGTCTGTCGTGATGGGACATTGAGTGAAACTTTCACCAGCAAAAACCACCAAACCAATTCGATCATTGGGTCTGGCGTTGACAAATTCTATTCCGGTATTCTTTGATGCTTCCAAACGATCTGGCTGAAAATCTTGCGCCAACATACTTCCAGAAATGTCTGTTACCAAAACGATGTCAATTCCTTCTGTAGTAATTTTTTCTTCTTTCAAGGCGTTTTGAGGCCTTGCGAAAGCGATGACTAAGAGGGCAAAAGCAATGGTTTTTAAAAGATTGAGAAAAGGTCTAAGTTTTGCTTTTATAGTCAAATTATCTTTGACGGCATCGAGAGAAGAAAACTTGAATTCGGCATATTGTTGTCTGTACTTTTTCCATTGCCAGAATAGAAAAAACGGAACCAGCAGCAAAAGAAGCAGGAACCATGGATTGGCAAATGATATGTTATTTAATACGTTCAAATTAATACGTTCAAAATTTATTTCAATCTTTTTCTTGTGTACTTTATTCTCCTTAAACCTCGTCGCCTTGTTCTTTGTTTTCATTAATGTTCTTACTGTGTTGAACAAAAACGAAGGCATCTTTTAAAATCTTTTTATGATTATCAACTCCTGGTTTTGCTTTGGCAAATTTAACAAGATCAGCCATTTCAAGCAGTGAAGTTAATTTGGTTGTCAAGGACGGATTGATCGTTGTTTTATTTAAGTCTGATAAAATTTCATCAGTAGTCGACTCTAGAGCTGGAACCTCAAAACGTTTTTCAACATATTCTCTTAAAGTTTCTGTAACCTCACTGTAATATTCTTTGACACTGCCTTTTTCCCAAAGCTTGGATTTTTCAATTACTTTTAATTTATCCAAGGCAATTTCATGCGCAGGCAGAGAGGGTGGGGGAGGAGCAACAATTTCTTCCTTCTTATTAAAGAAGCGATAAGCAAAAAACAAGAGCAATAATCCGAAAATTGCTACAGCAGCATATTTTAAAACAATTGGTAAAATTTCCTTCCAGGTTAGTGGAACTTCTATAATGTCCTTGATCGGCATCATGCCTTTGGCAGTGTCGACTTCAAGTGTCAACACCGTAATCATTTTACCTTCGGTTTGTACTTTGTTTCTTTTATTATTGTTTTTATAATTAAAAACCAAACCAGGCAAAGCATGATATCCTTCGTCCCAAATGGTTAGTTTAATGTCTTGAGTTTTGAAAACTTGTCCATCTTTGACTTCCGAATTAATGGGAGTGAAATCTACAATTTCAAAATCGCCAACTTTTTCCAATAGTTTCGGCCATTCAATATCAGAGTCTTCCGGACTCTCAGACTGCAATGTGAGATTGAAATGCTCTCCAATTTTAATGGTGTCTCTGTCAACACTTGCTGTTGCCATGGTTTGAGCCATTAGCGCATAAGTGTGCAAACTGAAAAGCAATACAAGACTGATTAGTCTTATGAAATTGTCAACGGTCGATCCCAATTTTGATATTTTAATAAAATCCAATTTCATCAACAATAATTATCCTCCTCTCTTTTTGAAAAAATTCATTAATTCCTTTACATAAGGTTTTCTGTCGGTATCGGTGGTTACGGAAATTAAATCGGCACCACTTTTCAAAAAGCTGCTTCTACAACGGTCATAATTTTCGACGAATTGTTTGGCATAATTGTCTCTCAACTTTTTACTAGAAGTATCTAACCACAAAGCCTGACCAGTTTCAGCGTCTTTAACTCTTATCAAACCGACATTTGGTAGGTTTTCTTCTCTAGGATCGCTTACATGAATTCCAATGAAGTCGTGTTTACGTCCAGCAAGATCCATTGCTTTTTCATAACCGGAATCCATGAAATCGGAAATCAAAAAGGCAATACATTTTTTCTTTATAACATTGGAGAAATAACCGAGGGCTTCTCCGATATTGGTTTCGTTGTTTTGATTTGATTCGTATCCTAAAAGTTCCCTTATGATTCTTAAGATATGAGATTTTCCTTTTTTGGGTGGAATGAATTTTTCAATTTTATCACTGAACAAAATGACTCCAACTTTGTCGTTGTTGTTATTGGCAGAAAAGGCGAGGACTGCGCAAATTTCAGTGATCAAATGGTTTTTCATTTGATTGATGGTTCCAAAGAAAGAGGATTCGCTGACATCGACGATGAGCATAACAGTCAACTCTCTTTCTTCTTCGTAAACTTTTATGAAAGGAGCATTGTAACGAGCAGTTACATTCCAATCGATGTTTCTAACATCATCGCCGAACTGATATTCTCGTACTTCACTAAAAGACATACCCCGACCTTTGAAGGTACTGTGATACTCTCCTGAAAAAATATGGTTTGAAAGATTTTTAGTTTTGATTTCAATCTTTCGAACCTTCTTTAATAATTCGGAAGTGTCCATTTTGGTATTGAGAAAAATTTATTTGAAAGGGTTTTAAAATAAGATTGTTAAAGTTTGTAGCCTAAGGAACTTCAACTTTGTTCAACATTTCATTAATGATGTCTACGGCCGTAATGTTTTCAGCTTCGGCTTCGTAGGTAATGCCGATTCTATGGCGAAGTACATCTTTGCACATTGCTCGAACGTCTTCCGGAATAACATAGCCTCTTCGTTTGATGAAAGCATAAGCTTTTGAAACGAGCGCTAAACTGATACTGGCTCTTGGAGATCCACCGTAGCTGATTAGGTTTTTCATTTCACTCAAACCATACTCTTCAGGATAACGACTGGCGAAAACAATGTCAGTAATGTACTGCTCTATTTTTTCATCCATGTAAACATCACGCACAACATCTCTTGCTTTTAAAATGGTTTCAGGAGCGATGACAGGATTGATTTTACCAAAGCTTTTGTTCACACTGTTACGCATAATCAAAATCTCTTCTTCTTTTTTTGGATAGTCGATTACCGCTTTGATGATGAAACGATCCAATTGAGCTTCCGGAAGAGGATAAGTACCTTCTTGTTCTAATGGATTTTGTGTTGCCAATACCAAGAAAGGTTTTGGCAGCGGATAGGTGGTGTCGCCGAGGGTGACTTGTCTTTCCTGCATGGCTTCCAACAAGGCACTTTGCACTTTGGCGGGCGCTCTGTTAATTTCATCAGCAAGAACAAAATTGGCAAATATTGGCCCTTTTTTAACGGCGAATGCGTTGTCTTTTTGGTTGTATATAAGTGTTCCCACAACATCGGCAGGCAATAAATCAGGTGTGAATTGAATTCTACTAAAATCGGCAGAAACCGCCTGTGCGAGAGAATTGATGGCCAAGGTTTTTGCCAACCCTGGAACACCTTCCAGCAAGATATGTCCATCAGAAAGCAAGGCTAGTAGCAAGCGTTCGACCATATAGTCCTGACCGATGATGGCTTTGCCCAATTCATTTTTTAAAACATCAACAAATGCGCTTTCAGCTTGAATTTTTTCATTGAGCTGCATTATATCAGTAGTAGGGGATACTCCGTCCATTATTAACTATAGATTTGAGGCATTAGATTAAGACATTAGACTTGCAAAATACAATTCATAATATACCGTCGGGCATCTATTGCCTTTTGATTAAATTTAAATATTTCTAGGATTGCTTATTAAAAGCAATGCAAAGTTAAAAAACGTAATTCTATTTTTTTTATTTGATCAATTTTTCCTTGATATTAGTCTTAAATGTGTTTTTTAAACAAAACATTATAAATGTTTTGGAAATTGCATAAGTCTAAAATCTAGCGTCAAATATCTAACGTCTAGTATTCAAAATTGATCAATTAACTTTCATTAACCCACAAATTTATGACAAAAATAAGCCTTCAGGCAATTGCCCACGTTCGTTCCACTCGAAAAGTCATCAAAGATGATGAATGGGGTGGGGTAGAGTCAGAAATTGTGTTGGTCGATGATCTTTCTTCTGATACGTTGGAAGGGATAGAAAGTTTTTCACATTTAGAAGTGATTTTTTATTTTGATAAGGTTGAGGATCAAAAGATTGTGATGGGGTCGGCCCATCCGAGGGGAAATCGGGATTATCCGAAAATGGGGATATTTGCACAAAGAAAAAAGAGCAGGCCCAATAAGCTGGGATTGACGGTGGTAAAATTGCTTAAACGAGTGGATAATACGATAACAGTTCAGGGTTTGGACGCAATAGACGGGACACCAGTCTTGGATATTAAGCCAGTAATGAAGGAGTTTTTGCCAAGAGAGGAAATTAGGCAACCAGATTGGGCGGGAGACTTGATGAAGAATTATTGGTGAGGTGGAGTGGGGTAGAGGTTAATGGTATGGAAATAGATGAAGTTTAAGATTAAAGTTTGCCTGGTTTGTCTTAGTACAGGTTATTTGTTACGAAGCCACAGATTGCAAAAATGCTTTTGCCGTTCTTTCTATGGTAGATTCAACAGAATTAAATTGGAAGTTTGGGAAATTTTTTAGAAATTTTTCATTAGAATAGTGATAAACAGAATTGGCTGAATTGGCGGTTTCTCTAGTAATTAATGGCGCTTTTTGAGTGAAGAAAGCACGAAGTGCTTCAATTCTCCAGGCAAGGCCGGATAAAAATGAGGTGGCTTCGTATTTAGCTTTCTTTTTCCCTAATTGATTGGCTATTGAATCGAAAAGATCTTGAAAGGAAAGATTTTCAGAATTGAGGATGAAACGTTCATTTGCAACTTCATTGTTGCTCAATAAAATAATTGCTTTTACAACATCTTTTACATCGACAAAGCCACTGATGCCCTTGGTATAAAAAAGCGGTTCTTTTGCGGCTCTCTCAAAAAACTTTCCAGTTCCCAAATTCCATTTCCATTCACCGAGAATGATGGACGGATTGACAATTACAGCATTTAAGCCTTCGGCCATTCCACGCCAGACTTCCATCTCTGCTTTGTACTTGCTTTTGGAATAGGCGGAAGTTTTGCTGCTGGTTTCCCATTCATTGCTTTCAGAAATAATTTTGTGTTCGGAGCTTCTGCCCACAGCGGCAACAGAGCTTACGTGAATGAATTTTTTTATGTCCTCATCGATTGCGCAGTTGACGATATTGCTGGTTCCTTCGACGTTGACTTTCATCATTTGTTCCTTTTCCTTTGGATTAAAAGAAACCATTGCAGCACAATGAAATATTTTATCAACACCTTTACAAGCTTCAGAAATTGCATGGCAGTCTAAAATATCGGCCTGAATCCAATCGACTTGAGGAAACTGTTCGATTAATTTAGAATCGCTTCCTTTTCGATAGGTGGCCCTGATCGGTAATTGATTCTTTACCAATTCTTTTAATAAATGATGGCCGAGGAACCCAGTTGCGCCAGTTATTAGATCCATTTTGTTTTTTGATGATTATTAGAGCTTTCACAATATAAACAAATGAACAGAGTAAAAAGGTTCAGGCGGATCAAATTTGTGGACCGTTTTGAGGACCGTTTCGTTTACCATAAGGTGAGTCAAATAAATTCATAGTTTACTTAGAATAAAAAGAGGCCTGCTGGCTGCTTAGGAAATATTTCCAGCTTTGTATTTTTCTAAAACTATTTTATAAGTGTCAATTGCTTTTTGTCGGGCAATTTTGTGTTCGACAATTGGAGTGGGGTAGTCATCGGTTCCAAATTCAGGAACCCAATGCTTTATGTATTTTCTTTCCTTGTCAAATTTCTCCATTTGCAAAGTTGGATTAAAAACCCTGAAATATGGTGCGGCATCACAGCCAGAACTAGCAGCCCATTGCCATCCACCAATATTAGAGGCTAGGTCAAAATCGAGTAATTTTTCAGCAAAATATCGTTCGCCCCATTTCCAATCAATCAATAAATGTTTGGTTAGAAAGCTGGCGGTTACCATTCTGACGCGGTTGTGCATGAATCCAGTTTCGTTGAGCTCTCGCATTCCCGCATCAACAATAGGATAACCAGTTTTACCTTCGCACCAGGCTTTAAAATGTTCCTCATTGTTGGACCATGGGATGTTTTCATAAGCTGGTTTGAATGATTTTTCTACAGAATGTGGAAAGTGAAACAAAATCATTTGATAAAAGTCTCGCCAGATTAACTCGTTCAGAAATTTTTCATTTTTCTGCAAGGCCACTTGGGCCAATTTTCTAATGCTAACCGTTCCGAATCTGAGATGAATACTCAATCTACTGGTCCCATTTATAGAGGGAATGTCTCTGGTTTCTGCGTAGTTTTGAATAATTTTGAGATTGAAGTCCTGAGTAGGAAAAGTAATGTCAGATTTTTTGAATCCCATTTCATCCAAAGAAGGATAGGGTAGGGGATCAGAAATTTTTAAATAATTGGCTTGATACTCTTCATTGGGATAAGCCTTTAGATAAAAGTCATTGCATTTTTCTTTCCATTTACGGCTGTAAGGTGTAAAAACAGTATAAGGCAATCCATCTTTTTTTAAGACTTCATTCTTCTCAAAAAAAACTTGGTCCTTGAAGCCTTTGAATTCTATTTTATTCTTTTGAAAATATTCGTAGAGTTTTTTATCTCTTTCTTGGGCATAAGGTTCGTAGTCTCGGTTTGTAAAAACGGCTGCAACTGGATATTTCGATAAAATTTCTTTCCATACTTTATCTGGTTTACCGTATTTGATTAGAATATCAGAACCTAAATCTTTCAATTGTTCTTTAACTTTCAAAAGTGTGTTGTGGATGAATAAAACCCGTTTATCTTCCTTGGATGAAAGTTTATCTAAAATGTTTTTATCGAATATAAAAAGTGAAAGTACGGGATGATCAAATTTGAGTGCTTGGTAAAGCCCAGCATTGTCGTGAATTCTGAGATCTCTTCGGTGCCAGAAAATAGAAATTTTATCAGTCATTTCGTTTTTAATGATTTTTCATTCTTCTAACAATGGAATGTGGATAAGGTTGTGGATATGTTGGTAAGTATGGATTTGGATGCCGAATCGTCGGACCGTTTCTTCCTTGAAATTGGCCAATGCTCCCGTTCGACACCAAAATGAAGGCATAATCTAGATCGCTTTGGCGGCGTTATCAGCAAAATGCGGTAAAACGGTTCTTTTCGGATCATTGTCGTGTATTATCGTGTATTTTCGGGTGTTTACGTATATTATTGACCTGTTTCGGCTTGTTCCGTATAATTTTTCAATTTGGTAAAGGTACATGACATTGACTTGGATTTATATTGGGGACTATTCAATACTATCAGTCAAATAGATAGATTAGATGCCTCTTGGAGCTCGCTAGTAAAAAAGGAAGGTCAAAAATATAAATTGATTTAGTAAGATCGAAAATTTACAACTCGAAAAAT
>CALBCY010000028.1 GCA_937927195.1 uncultured Chitinophagales bacterium | reverse complement strand
GTAAAACAGGTAGTGTCTGTATTTAGAGTGTTAAAAGTTGTTTGGGTCAACGCTGTCAGCGTTTTCATTTAGATCACAAAGGTTTGGGAAGGCTTTTGGCCTTAAAAAAACTGAAAAAATGAAACGTTTAACTCATAATTAGTTGGTTATTAAACATTTGGCAAGTTGTGATTGAAATGGTGAGAATTCTTGCTAAAAAGAGGGTTGTTAGGGTCTGTGTTTTGTGCTGAAGAGTTTTGTTAAAATGTGTTAATTTAAAACCAAGTGCTTGCTTTTGTTAAAATGTAAAGTGCTTTAAATAAGTGTGTTATGATGAAAATTATAATTTTTTGGATGTTTCTAAAACAACGCTGTCAGCGTTTTCATTTGCATCACAAAGGTTATATGTTCTGGAAATGCTTAAAATTAGTAATTGGTATAAGGTTCAAAAATATTGTCAATGTAAAAAATAGCTTTCTTGACTCGCTCTTCCCATGGTCCCCAAATTTCCACATACTTTCGGTCCAAGGCTTCCAACTCCTTTTTGTATATTAAATACAACTCCATTCTATTTTCAGGATTTTCTCTTTGAGGATCGGCTTCCCAAGGAAGATCTGGCCCGCATAAAAAGTAAAAGTCGCCAGCATTTTGTTCCAGTAGCTCAATGATTAGAGGATCACATGCTCGGTATTTGTATTCACTCCAGATTTTAATGGTCATTAAATCTGTATCGCAAATTAGGCCAGGTTCGTTTTTAGAAGTGAGGGCAACATTTTTCTGAAGCTCGACTTGTCCTTTGGCAATGTCAAGCAAGTCTTCTTTTTGGTAGGGACGATCTAAATTATCAATAAATTGACGGGCATACTCAGCCACCCAATCTGTTTGGTAATGTTGGGCAAGTGCTTTAGCCAGGCTTGTTTTTCCTGTAGATTCAGGTCCACTAATAACAAACTTCCTCATTTGCTGCCAAGGTTATGGGATGGAGAATAAATAAAAGTCAAATTTAGAATGGACTGTTATTTATTTTGCATCCCTAAGTCAATTGTTGATCAATTTTCTTTTTCCATTCCAAATATCCCAAAATGGCTATTATGGTGAATATAATGAATTGAAAACTTGTTAAATATAAGCCTTTATAAGCATAAAGTGGAACAGAAATAATATCTCCTATGATCCATGCAATCCAGTTTTCTATCTTTTTTCTGGCCATTAGCCACATTCCAACCAAAAAGATGGAAGTCGTCGTCGCATCCCATATAGGAACATCACTATCAGTAAAATTACTTAGAACAAAATACAGCAAAATGAAAAAGCCTACCAACATTCCAATACTCAATAATTGTTCTTTCTTGGTATTTGTTGAAATGGGTAAAGGGTAGGAATCCGTCTTTTTTGTCCAAACAATCCAACCATAAACACTCATGACAAAATAATAGGCATTGATGCCCATGTCTGCATACAATTTATACTGTGAACAGATGTACACATAAATAACAACACTGATTATTCCCGTGGGGAAAACGAGAATGTTTTCTTTTTTCGCAAACCAAACACTGGCCAAACCAAACACAACTGCCGTAAACTCTAACCAGCTCATGGCTTTGGCAGCTTCCACTATATTCTGAATGATTTCTTCCATGGTCTGTTTTTGTTGGCCTTTTTTCGTGAAATGGATTTTAATTCAAACAATAAGTAGCAAAGATCCGCATTTTACGAGCATTAAAAATATTAATATTATTTTTGCATTCAAAGGAACTAAAAAATATAAGCAATCCTTTTAGTTCCAAGGCCGAACCAATTGGTTCGGAGGTAAATAAATCTTAGGATTTGTTTCAACCGCAGGGAGATATCTCCCTTCCGGTCGATACAAGTTCTAACAATCTAAATTATAATGGCTTTAAGCGAACAGGAAGTCGTACGTAGAGAGTCATTGCAGAAAATTATTGATTTGGGAATCGATCCCTATCCAGCTGCAATGTACCCTGTTAATGCGACTGCAAAAGAAATCCTCGAAAATTTCAATCCGGAGGAAAATAACTACCAGGAAGTAGTTGTTGCCGGAAGAATGATGGAACGTAGAATCATGGGTAAGGCATCTTTCGCCCGCCTCCAAGATTCTACTGGCAGGATTCAGATTTATGTCAGCCGGGACGATATTGCTCCCGATGAAGACAAAACTCTTTACAATACCCTTTTCAAGAAATTGTTGGATCTGGGAGATTTTATCGGAGTAAAGGGATTTATATTTCATACCAAAACTGGTGAAACGACCTTGCATGTCAAAGAATTGACGCTTTTGAGTAAATCTTTAAAACCGCTGCCTGTCGTTAAAGTCGATGATGAAGGAAATGTCCACGATGCTTTTACTGACCCTGATTTGAGATATCGTCAACGGTATGTCGATTTGGTGGTGAATCCTGACGTGCGTGATGTCTTTGTCCGTCGATCAAAAATGGTCAATGCCATGAGAAGTTTCATGGCAAGTCGTGGTTACCTTGAAGTGGAAACGCCAATTTTGCAGCCTTTGCATGGTGGAGCAGCTGCTCGTCCGTTCAAGACACATCACAATACTTTGGATCAGGATTTTTTCATGCGGATCGCCAATGAACTTTATTTGAAAAGATTAATCGTTGGTGGTTATGATGGAGTTTTTGAATTTGCAAAAAATTTCAGGAACGAAGGAATGAGTCGTTTTCACAATCCAGAGTTTACCATGATGGAATTGTATGTTGCGTACAAGGATTACAATTGGATGATGGATTTCATGGAAGAAATGCACGAATTTGTAGCAATTGAAACCAATGGAACTCCAGATGTTCAAGTTGGTGAAAATGTCATCAGCTTCAAGCGTCCATGGAAAAGGTATACGATGTATGAAGCAATTCAAGAGTACACCAATATCGATATTTCTGAAATGGATGAAGAGGCATTGAGAAAAGTTTGCAAAGACTTGCACATTCCAACAGACAAGTCAATGGGACGTGGAAAATTGATAGATGAAATTTTTGGAGAGAAAGTAGAACATCTTTTGATTCAACCAACTTTCATTACCGACTATCCTATTGAAATGTCGCCTTTGACCAAGAAGCACAGAAGCAAGCCAGGATTGGTTGAGCGATTTGAGGCTATCTGTAATGGGAAAGAAATAATGAATGCTTATTCAGAGTTGAATGATCCCATCGATCAGCGTGAACGTTTTGAAGCGCAGCTTGAATTGGCGAAGCGTGGAGATGATGAGGCAATGGTTTTAGACGAAGATTTCCTTCGCTCTTTGGAATACGGAATGCCCCCAACCTCTGGTGTAGGTATTGGGATAGACAGATTGGCCATGATTATGACCAATCAAAACTCTATTCAAGATGTATTGTTCTTCCCACAAATGAGAAATATACCGACAGAATAGACGCTTTCGGACAATATAAATACTAAAAAATCCTGTATTTGAAAGCTGAATTTGTTAAATTGAGCTACGCAAATACAGGATTTTTCTTTTGCACCTTTCTTTTGTGAAATCCTATTTGACTTCGAATAAGCATCAACTTTTGATTGTCAAAGTATTAGCAAGAATTATTACCAATTGATTACTTTATGAATAAGCTTTGCACCAAACTCAACTTTGGACTGGCAATTTATTGCTTTGTCTGTTCAACAGTTTTTCATGCCCAAACTTTGCCTGATCAAATGCGTTTTTCTCAAGATGGCCATAGAATCATTACAGGTGGATTTGAACTCGAAGGGCTTTATCAGGATGATTTGATTAGAAACATCGAATTACAATTTGATCAAGCCAATTATTGGTCCCAAATGGAGGACAATTATGATGATAAAATTGACCTCCCAGCAAGGCTTACATTTGAAGGTGAAATTTATGAAAACATCGGTGTTCGATTCAAAGGACAAACTTCCTACAATCAAATTCAAGGGCAAGATAAAAAGTCATTCAACATTTCAATGGACGCTTTTGAGAACCTGGATTTGTTGGGTTATGAAACACTGAATTTGAACAACTGCAAAGGAGACAATACTTTCATGCGAGAGTTCTTATACCTGAAATCAATTCGCAAACATGTTCCAGCTGCCAAAGCCAGCTATGTTAATCTCGTGATCAATGGTGAAAGCTGGGGATTGTATCCAAGCATTCAACAGTTGAATGCTGAATTTATTAATGAATGGTTTTTGAGCAGTGATGGAAGTCGTTGGAGAGCAGATGTAGAAACCGAGGGTGGCGGCGGTCCAGGTGGCGGAGGCGGTCCAGGTGGTGGTGGAATGTGGGGAAATGGTACGACTGCTTTGAATTATCTAGGAGCTGATTCCATAGACTATCAAGAATATTATACTTTGAAATCTGCTCACAAAGAAATGCCTTGGGAGGATTTAATTAACACCTGTGATATTTTAGAAAACACCCCTTTATTAGAATTGGAAGAGGCCATTTCACAATACTTGGATATAGACCGAACATTGTGGTTCCTAGCAAGTGAAATTGCTTTTGCTGACGACGATGGATATGTGCATAAGGGGCGAATGGATTACTATCTTTATTGGGATGCTGAAACGGGTAAAATGGTCCCACTGGAATACGATGGGAATAGTTGCTTGCAACAAGAGGATTGGACTCCTTTTTACAATGCCGATGATGAAAATTATCCGCTTTTGAATCGCTTACTTGAAATTCCTAATGTCCGCCAAAGATATTTGGCGCATTTCAGAACCCTATTGGAAGAAAGTTTGAATCCAGCAATTTTCAATGAAATGATCGATGAATATGCAGCTATGATCGATCCCTTTGTTGAGGCTGACGATAAAAAATTATCCAGCTACACACAGTTTTTGAATGGCCAAAATGAGCTTAAGAATTATGTAGAGAACAGATATGAATATTTGAGCAATCATCCAGAAATAAATAGAAGCATTCCTGAGATTGATAATGTTTCTTATGCCGTTAACGATGAAATTTGGGCAGAACCTTTTCCTGGAGAGTCCGTTCGAATCAATGCCGCAGTCGAATCCAGCAATGGAATTGCCAAGGTGAATTTATTTGTGTCGAGAGGGCTAACATTGGATTTTGAACCAATCCAAATGTTTGACGATGGTGAACATCAAGACGGCTCTGCCAATGATGGCGTGTATGGAATAATTCTGGAAGCCAATGAAGCCAATCAGTGGGTTCGTTTTTATGTTGAAGCAATAGCCGATGACAACTCAGAAACTCGTGTTTACCATCCAAGTGGAGCAGAGCATGATACTTATCTTTATAGAGTACAATTGGACTATGCACAAGATCGCTTCATTGCGATTAATGAAATTATGGCTTCCAATGATTCTTCTAATGCTGATGAAATGAATGATTACGATGATTGGATTGAACTTTACAATTTAACGGAAGATGCATTGGATATTTCAGGTTATTATTTGACAGATCTTTTCAGTGTGCCCAATAAATGGGTTTTACCAGAAGGAAGCATTATCGAACCGAACGACTATATGATTATTTGGGCAGATAAAGAAACCGAAGAAGGGGAGAATCATGCCAGTTTTAAACTATCTGCTGAGGGTGAAAGTGTCTACTTATTCAATCAAGAATTAAAAATCGTGGACGAGTTGATATATGGCGAGCAAACCACAGACATGGCTTTTGCTAGAGTTCCAAACGGGACTGGTTCTTTTAGGGTTCAAACACCAACTTTCAATAGAAACAATGAAGAGGAAGTTTTGGATACAACAGTTAACACAGCATTAAATACAGCTGAGATCGAAAGCATTGAAGGCATTCATTTAAATATTGCACCCAATCCCGCATCCACAACAATTAGGCTAAGCAATCAATTGGAAGAAGCTCAATTGGTCCAAGTTATAGATCCAATGGGACAAGTCATCTGGAAAGGCGAAGTACAACAAAATAAATTTATCAATGTGAGTGATTGGTCTGCAGGTTTGTATTTTGTAAAAACGGAATACGGTTCAGAGCGACTAATGATTATAAGATGATTGTACAATGATTACACAATGATTACACAATAATTATGGGGATGCGAAATAAAGACTTGTCTGATTCTAACTGGGTCGTCAGCGCGGTTTAATATTTTCCGATTTTAGGCCGCAGCGGCCTACGGGTCATAAATACTCGAAGTAGTTATGTTATATCTGCGTTTTCTTCCCACTTCGGCGGTCCGATTGGAAATCATGAAATTTTTGCTTTATAAGCTCGACACTTATTAATCCTTATCCGTATTTTTTAATTAAATATCACATAGGTTAATCGGAATCATTGGTTTTATTTTATCTTGAAACGTGAAAATTTCGCAAGAACAAAATAAACATTACGATTATATATTTGCTGGAGGTGGATGTGCTGCTCTAAGCCTTGCCTGGTATATGAACAAGGCTGGCCTTTTGAAAGATAAGACGGCCTTGATTATAGATAGGGAAGTCAAAAATTCCAACAACAGGACTTGGGCTTTTTGGACCAAAGAAGCAATTGCATTTGATGAAATTGTTTTCAAAAAATGGAAGCAAATAGATTTTGTTGATTCCCAAAAAAGAAAAAATATTTCGCTCGATCCTTATTCCTATCAACTGATCAGAGGTATTGACTTCTACGAATTTGTACTGGCAGATTTGAGTAAAAACTCCAATATTCATTTCACGCAAACAGAAATAAAAACAATAGAGGAAAAAAAAGCTGCCAAGCCCATTGTCCATGTTGCTCATGAAAGTTTTTCAACGGATTGGGTTTTTGACAGCCGTTTCAACAAAACAGAAGTTAGCTCAGCATTGTACTTAAAACAACACTTTAAAGGTTGGATCATTGAAACGGCTAATCCTGTTTTCAATCCTGAGCTGCCAGTACTGTTTGATTTCAATACGCCCCAGAAAAATTTAATGAGATTTATTTATATACTGCCTTTCTCGCCAACAAGGGCATTGGTGGAATACACATTGTTTTCTGAAAATTTATTAAGTGAAAATGAATACGATGCCGCTATTAAAGAGTATATTGATAAGGTTTTAAAACTGGAAAAGTATGAAATATTGGAAACTGAAATGGGTGAAATACCCATGACAAATCATAAATTTTCTGTCCAAAGCAGTGATAGAGTCCTAAATATTGGAACCAAAGGAGGACGCAGCAAGGCCTCAACTGGTTATACATTCTTGCGAATTCAAAAACAGGCACTGGCAATTTGCAAATCGATAGAAATTTTTGGGCATCCCAAGCCCCAAACCCAAAACAATTCAAAGTATCATTTGTTTGACTCTATGATGCTACAGGTTTTGAAAGACAGAGGAGATTTAGGAGAAGCAGTTTTTTCCCGATTGTTTTTTAAAAATCCAATAGATCGATTGTTTCGATTTTTAGATGAAGAAAGCAGTTTGGCAGATGATTTAAGAATAATGAGTTCTGTGCCTTCTTTGCCTTTTATAAAAGCATTTTTTAAACTTAAATTTTAAGAAACTGGAAACGAACAGAAGCATAGAATTCAATTTGCCAAAAATGGAACAGGGTTTAATTATCCTCTTTTCTATTTTGTACGGTGGAGGAATAATTGCGCACCTGGTTCCAGTTTTGCTTGAATTCACACGTCACATTACAGATTTTTTATTGCTGTTTACCAATCTTTCTGTTTTGTTCCTACTTTGGAAAAAGGATGAAAATTGGACCTTGGTTGGAATGGTATTCCTTTTTGCATTCATTACTTTTTTGATAGAAGTTACTGGAGTAAATACTGGAGTAGTTTTTGGCAATTACGAATACGGCGATACGATGAAATTACAAGTGTTTCAGGTTCCATTGGTCATAGGGATCAATTGGGTGATGTTGACCCTTGCGGGGATGGATTTAAGTCAAAAATATTTCGGTAAAATATATCCACCTTTAATGGCTGCCTTGTTGGTGGTGGGCTTTGATTACATAATGGAGCCAGTTGCAATAAAACTTAATTATTGGCATTGGTTTGGCGCTCCAGTTCCTTTTCAAAACTATGCAGCTTGGTTTGTCATTGCGCTAATTGTTGGTTCTGTTTTTTATAAAATGAAATTGGTGCCTTCTAATAAGCTTCTCCGTGCCTATCTTATTATTCAGTTTTTGTTCTTTTTGTTGCTTGGTTGGTTATTGTAAAATTAACCTTGGCAGCTACCACAAACCCTATTTGTAGATAATTCCGTATTTTACAGATATCAATGCTTTGTAGACAATTCCCTTTGGGAGTCTGTTACCAAGCCTAGATTCTTGCAATGTACTCGAGACCATGATCGGGTAAGATGGGATTTATAGATCCCAAACCAGTTAATTGTCAGTATATATTAAACCTTCCTCAAAGGAATACATTCAATCATTATTATGAATTCAGAAGAAAGAGAAGATCTAAAGAGAAAAATATTGGAAGGCATTGAACAGGTCAAAAAAGACATCGTTGATTTAAAAGAATTGACGAAGCCGATCAAGCCCGAAAACTCTTTGGGAAGAATCAGCCGCATGGATGCCATAAACAACAAAAGCATCAATGATGAAGCCTATCGTTTGGCCAAGGCAAAATTGACAAGGATGGAACATGCTTTGACCAAAATTGAAGATCCCAAGTTTGGAAATTGTGTCGTTTGTAAAAATCCGATCAACCCAAAGCGACTCATGCTGATGCCTGAAAGTACCAAATGTATCCGCTGCGCCAGTCGATTTTAATGATGGCTCCCGCCCCGCATTGCATGCCACAGTAGGTGTGCATTGCATGTTCAAAAAATGGAAATGTGGCTACACGATTCATCGCAGCTTCCAGAAATTTATCAATAAAGCAAATTTTGTTGTAGAATCATCATACCCATTTGAATCAATCCAACAAGGAAACCGATTACAAATCCAATCTTTTCAATAAAACCAAATTCCTTTTCGAGTATGCTCATTAGAAGCTGTTCTAGGCGATCGCTTGAGAACTTGCTTACTTTGCCGTAGACGATCGCTTCGACGTCGATATGCTCATCCAAATTGCTGATGTAGCGACCAATCATTTTGGGAGCCAAATCAGAAATCTCATTCATGATCTCTGCTTGAACATTGGCTTTGTTCTTTTCCGTCAGGAAAAAGTTGAGAATGGGATATCTTTTCGGCATTTGAAAGTTCAAATAGTCATGGATTTTAGATTCCGCCATTTGATTAATCATACCGATTTGTTCTGGGCTGGTCAGTTTTTCTTTCAGTTCATCCGTAGAAAATAACTCTTCAGAGACAACTTTTGCCAGCTTACCGGCTAATTCATTTTGTCTTTTTGGAAAGATGCCCTGAAAACTCCATTTGCCCAGAATCTTTACTGGTTCCTTAGGGTGAAACAACATTTTTACCGCCAAAAAATTGGTAAACCAACCAATTACAGCCCCTATAATGGGCAGCGATAAAAGAACAAGGTATTTAATTGCCAAATTGTTTGATGTTTGATGAAATGGGTGTTTGCAAAGAACAATCCCATACTGTTGTGATAGGTAAACAAGAAAAGGTCTTGCTCAAGTTCATTTTTTGTGAAATTTATCTCGTTAAAATTTCATAACAGAAGATTAATCGCTTAATAAACTGGGCATTTTAACAAATATTTTTTTAGAATTTCAAGAAAAAATGCCTGTACAGCAGGGCCAAATGAGTAGTTTGGATCCAGTAAGTCAAAAATATCGCAGCGTAAATGATGAAGGTATCTTTTGTGTTGCAAACAAAAATCAGCTAAAATTCATCTAATTTATCCTCCTATGCTTACAAACTCATTGCCTTGAGCTGCTTATCATCGTACCGATAAACATCGTCATAAAGGTACATTTTGCCATCTGGATCTGTTCTCACGGTTAGGTAATAAGTATAAACGGGAACTTTGGAGCTTAGATTCACTCTTTGCTCACTTCCTCGGCCCATTGAGCTCTTAACTTTGCTAATGCTCCATCCTTTGTCATCGAGCAGATATTGGGCCAATTTGGCTGGTTCACCCACTCTGACGCAACCGTGACTCAAAGCGCGGTATTTATGACCAAAATATTCTTTTGCTGGCGTATCGTGCAAATAAACGGAATACTTGTTGGGGAACATAAATTTCACATCACCCAAACTGTTTTGATTGGTCGGTTTTTGTTTAAAGCTGTAGTCTTTCCAATGTTTTTTTGCTTCTTCCCAATCCACTGTATAAGGATCTTCAATTCTTTTCCCTTTGAAATAAATCCAAATATCTCCGACATACATCAATCCTGGATTGTATTCCATCCATTTCAAAATTTCATCCCGACCAATGCTTGTTGGAACATGCCAGATTGGGCTAAAAATTAAATGGGTCATGTCTTCACTAAACATTGGTGTTTTAGTTGCTGGATCCCCAACAACGGCGACCATTTTCATCACTTCATTGTTATTCTCAATTACACGAACGGTGTATTCAGGAACGTTTACAAAGATAAATTTATCTCCCATTTCCTCAGGAAGCCATTTCATTCGTTCCATATTGAGTTGAATTTTTTCTTTCAACTGTGACAAAGGAAGGTTGAGTTTTTTAAGCGTTTTTTCATTCAATGTTCCAGAAGAGCCGATTTCATGTCTTTCTTGAAATGCTTTTAAGGCAGATTTTAGTTCATCATCGAAAGCCACTTGGCTTCCTTTTTTTACCGACTTGTTGTAATCACCAAAGATTGAAAGTTTTTGTGCCAAGGCAGTTGAAGAAGAATTGCTTTTGCCTGCCTGGACAGAGCCAATATTGGCAATGCCACCCTCTTTCTCATATTGCTGGCATAGGCTTAGTTTCTCTTTCATTTTATCGTAAGCCAAAAAGGGAGCAGGACTACTGAAATCCTTATTGAGGTCGAGTTTGTTGGTTCTGATGGATTCGCTAAGTGATAGTCCTACATTCTGAACTGTCTTTTTTTGATAATCCCATTTGTGATTGAAAGCACTGTTGCTATTGCTGGCGAAATGGCTCAAAGCAGCAGCAGTTAATTGCAAATCCAAATCAATTTTATTCAACAGAAGTTGCTCGTCTTTGAACTTGTTCTGGACGTAAATCTGATTGTACAAAGTATCCAGTTGAGCGGTATTCGAATTGAATTGTTTGATGTCTTTGATAAATTTACTGGTCATGTCCATTGGCGATCCGGAAGCTTTTTGCCAGATCAAATTGTAAGCATTGGCCCCATATATGTCCAGGGTTTGATTGACAATGTGATCAGCTTTTTTGCCCAATCTCATTTTGTAACCCACTGAATGAATTTTATTGGACAATACATCACAAACGTAATTCGGATTTTGCTTTTGAGCTTTTTGGATCACATTTACCGTACCTGAATCACTATTGCAGGCGACTATAGATGAAATTAAAAACAGTAGAAAGATTGCCCATTTGTTTGCTGTTCTGTTTTCCATGAGTAGACTAATTTTGACGCATTTATTTTAATAGATCGCTTGAACACTTTTGGTGACAAGACCAAAAAAGCAAAAGGGCTTTAACTTGGCATCATCATCGGTTTTAATGTGGTTTTATCAACCCGCTTTAATTTGATGTTGTCACCAAATTTCATTTATCAAAGCTTTCCAATTGCTTAATTTTTTTATTGATCTTTCGAATTTCCTTAAAACATCTAATGGTCAATCCTGTAACTCCTGGAATGGGAATAAAACCCATGGTTCGGTCTGACCAACTTACATCAGTATCTAATGAATATTTTCCAATTGTGGTTGAAATGAAATATTCAATAATTTCTTCAATGATGACAGATCCACCCAGCGTTTGAAACATGGTGAAACTTTCAGGTACACTCATTACCAGATCAATACCCGAAGATACAGCGATTATTTTTTTTAATGCCTTTTTCTTCTTTTCAAGATATTCAATCGAGTTAGTATCTTCAATGATCAACTCTTGTGTATTATTTTTTTTGTCTGCCATTTTAATGTTATTTTAACCCGAATGTATTAACTAGACATTGGATGTTAGATTTGTATAAACTATGAAAATGTTTTTCTTTGCCTAATCTAGTATCTAAAATCTGTTTCAAATATGAAATATATTTATCCATTTTTAATATTGTTGGCCTCAAATTTTATCTATGCTCAGGAACAATGGATTTGGGAGCCGCTTAATTCAATGCCGCAGCCAATTACAAATAATGCTGTAGCTGCCGCATTGATCGATTCTGTCCCTCATGTTTATTCCTTTACTGGCTTGGATACCACCAAACATTATTCTGGCATAAGCAATGCAGCTTTCCGCTTCAATGTTGAGACGGGAATTTGGGATACGATACCTGATTTGCCTCAAAGTTTAACGCAAATCGCTGCTGGAGCCAGTACAATAAAGAATAAAATCTACATTTTGGGCGGATATCATGTGTATCCCAATGGTGGAGAGGCTTCTTCTATTGAAATGCATATTTATGATCCAGAAACCAATACTTATGAAGTTGGGGCCAATTTACTCAGAAGAATAGACGATCATGTTCAGGCAGTTTGGAGAGACAGTTTATTGTATGTAATTACTGGTTGGAGCAATACGACCAACTTTCCCGATGTTCAAATTTACGATCCGTCAATGGATGTCTGGCAAGAAGGAACAGCTGTTCCTAATAACAACATGTACAAGGCTTTTGGGGCCTCCGGTTGCATCGTAGGAGATACGATTTATTATGCAGGGGGAACTGCTTATTTCACCACAAGCAACGAACCATTTCGCTTGGTGCCATATTTGAGAAAAGGTGTCATCAATCCAGAAAATCCGACGGATATAGAATGGTCTTTTGTCGAAGATTCATTGGCTTTGGGTTACAGAATGGCTTCCGAAGAATGGAATGGAAAAGCACTTTGGTTTGGTGGAGGAACTGTTTCTTACAATTACGACGGAATTGCCTATAACGGATCAGGTGGTGTGCCTCCAATGGACAGGATACTAACTTATGATCCACAAGCAGACAGTCTTTTTGCGATGGACGGTTTGATGCCACCGACTATGGACTTTAGAGGCATCGCTAAAATAGGCGAGGATGATTTTATTTTGGTCGGTGGAATGGATTCAAGCCAGCAAGTATTGGATCAGGCTTTTCGCCTTCGCTGGTACGATCCGGCAGACACCATGATGATTGACACGATGACGGTTGACACCATGATGGTTGATACAATGATGGTGGACACCATGATGATGGACACAACAGTTTCTGCTTTGGGTGGTATTGAGTTAAAAGATGTTTTGAGCGTGAAATACATTTCAGGAGAGCAAATCATTTTAATAGAAAACCCAGCATTGTATGCTTGTGAAATTCAAATTTTTGATCTAAGGGGAAATTTATTTTACGAAAGAAAAAGCAACACTGAAATAAAAATATCAGTAAAGGGTTTACCTTCCGGTTTATTTATGGTCAAATGTATTTCAAAAGAAAAACATGGACACCAAAGTTCTTTCACAAAACGTTTCATAAAAACGAATTAACAAAGTCAAAGGCTAAAGGCCAGCAGCCAATGGCTTTAAAGTAAAACATTTGAATCTTCCATTTAACATAGCTCGAAGGTATTTATTCGCAAAAAAGTCGACAAATGCCATCAATATAATCTCGCTTATCTCTGCTACAGGAATGTGCTTTGGGACCTTTGCATTGGTGCTAATTCTATCTGTTTTTAACGGCTTCGAAGATTTGGTCGTTTCACTGTACAGCACCTTTAATCCCGATATTAAAGTGGAGGCTGTCGAGGGAAAAGTGTTTATTCCAGATGCCCAAAAGCTACAGACGATAAAAGAACTAGAGGGCGTTCAGGGCGTTTCAATGGTTTTGGAAGATTTTGCATTATTGCGTTACAATGAAAAGTATACGCATTGTAGGATGAAAGGCGTCGATGAAGATTTTGTCAATTCAACTGGGATTGCAGATACGGCCATGATTCGAGGTGAGTTTATTTTGAAGGATGAAACCAGAAACAATGTGGTGGTTGGCTTTGGAATAGACCGTGCCCTACAAATAGATATTTACAATGACTTTGAAACTTTGGATGTATACTTTCCTAAACGAAAAGGTAAGATAAGTAGCAATCCCGAAAATGCTTTTAAAAGGAAAGCGCTTCATCCTGTTGGAACATTTTCTATTCAAGAGGAGTTTGACAGAGAATATGTTTTTGTTCCATTGGATATGATGCAAGAAATGTTGGATTATGATAAAAAGGAAATCTCTAACCTAGAGATAGGACTCAAGAAAGACGCTGACAATGATTATGTAAAAAATTCGATAGAAAAAATACTTGGAGCAGATTTTAAAGTTAAAGACCGTTATGAGCAAGATGAAAATTTATACAAGGTTATGCAGACGGAGAAATTCGTAGTGTTTCTAGTTTTGCTTTTAATTTTGATTGTTGCTTCTTTCAATATAATTGGTTCTCTTTCAATGTTGGTTATTGAAAAAACAAAAGACATTTCTGTTTTGAAATCCCTTGGAGCAGAGAATTCACTGATCAAGAAAATATTTTTATACGAAGGTTTTATGCTTTCCTTTTTAGGTGGTCTTATCGGAATGTTTTTAGCTTTTGTTGTTTGTTTTGTTCAACAGAAGTTTAAGGTTATTCCACTTTATGGAGACTCCCTTTTGATAGATGCTTATCCGGTTAAAATGGAGCTTGGTGATTTTTTATTGACTTTGGTTACCATTATCCTGATAACTTTGGCCGCTTCGTACCTGCCTGCAAAAAGGGCGGCTGAACAGAAAGAGATTTTAAGAGAAGCAGCTTAGTCATTTGATAACTGAGTCGCTATCTGATCAAAGTAACCTGGCTTTGTTTCTGGGCGCTACTCCCATCTTCAAATACTACTTCAATAAAATACGGGTAAACTCCAGCAGGTTGATGCCGTCCATTCCAGTAGCCATCCCAAGCGGCTTGGATTTGATTGCTCTGAAAAACCAGTTCTCCCCATCTATTCACAACTTTTATGTTCAATGAAATAATGTTGTCCCCTGCATATTTAAAGAAATCATTCACGCCATCATTGTTTGGTGTAAAAGCAGTTGGAGTTAGTATGCGTTTCCGATTGCTATTGTTGCTATTGTAAACCGAATTTGGTCGATCAAAACTTGTTCTACAATTTGGATTTTGGAAAGTTTTAATCAGAGAACAACCATCTTCTGTTTCTAAGGCTACGATTAATTCCTCTTTATAAGAGATTCCATAAAATGCAATTTCACCACTAACCTTTTGAAGCATTTCATACGCTTCATTTACAACAATTACATCCTGACGATTCAACATGAATTCAATTCCATAGAAATCGCCATCGTCATTACAAATAAAATCTGTTTGCAAAACTTGTATAGGATTTTGGCATTGCGCTTGTAGTGTAGAACTGCCAAAAAACAGCAATGTCATACTGAGGCAAAGACCACGGATTGTGAAAAATTTCATTGAATAGATATTGAAATTGGCGTTGAAGGGCGGGGAGGTACTAGCTTATACGAAAGCAGTAAAATTAAGTTTTATATTTAAATGTTTTGAAATTCTATTGATTAGGTATTAGATATTTATGGGTTTTGAGCTAGTGGGATGAAATGTATAAAAAATCCCCCACCTGCGGCCAAAGGCCGCAGGTGGGGGATAACAGATAGGTCTACTTTGTATAATGTAGATCTTGTATTTATTGTCTGGAATTTATTGCTCTATGATGATTTTATCACTCAGCAAAAGTTGTTTGTTGGCGCTTTCAATTTTAAGCAAATACATCCCAGCAGCCATTTCATTTACATCCAGTTGAACTTTCTGACTACCCGCAGCAAGGTCTTGAATAGCAACTATTTTACCACTCAAATCCAATAGCTGAAGTTTGGCATTTTCTTCCAATCCTGCTTCCAAAACAATGTTCAATTGATCTTGCACTGGATTTGGGTACAAGTCATAATTTGACAATGATGGGTCCTCCAAACCAGTTACAAAAATGTTGACCGTTTTGTTTAGTGTATCACTTTCTACATTGAAATTGTCAACGACTAAGGATATTTCATAAGATCCAACACTTTCATATTCATAAGCAAAAGAGTCTTGGTTTACTACAACTCCACCGTCTCCTAAATACCAAATGTGACTGGTGTAAGTCCCTTCAGTTTTATTGATTAAAACAATTTCAGTTGAAAATGGATCATCGTGTATCAAATCAAATTCTGCAGTTAATGGAATACAATCTACGGTGATGCTCTGACTTGAAGAAGACGCCGATCCGAAATTATCTGTCACCAAAAAAGTAACGGTATACGTTCCGTTTTCATCATATACATGGGTTGGGTTTGCTTCATCGCTAGATTGGCCGTCTCCAAAGTCCCATGAATAAGCCGAGGCAACTCCCTCGCTTTGATCAAAGAAGGTATAGCTTTTGCAATTAAAATTACTGACTAAATTATTATAGTTAAAACTACTTTCCAATAGAGGTGGAGGAACAAGGTAATTGATAGACTGCAAAATTCCTTGATCCGAATCAATGGTTGCAACTGGAAATGTTTTTTCATCGCTATAAAATCTGTGTATTTGTCTATTAAACGTAGTGTCTAAAAACAAAGTCGATAGATCAAGAAAAATGGCTTCCTCTAAGGATTCCCATAATTCGTCCGGTACTGTTTCTAAATCAATTTCAAAAGGTTCTGCATCAGGATCTGGTTCTACCATCCAAGGGACCAGCTTTAGGTTGACTACAGTTTGTTCATTGTAGCGCAAAACATTGTAAGTCTCACCTGGAAGTTCCATTGAACCATAAGCATCGACATTTTGAGTTGTTGCAAGATTTATTCCCAAGTTAATACTAGAAAGACAAAGTTCTGGAGGAAATGGTGCTGGAGCCTCAAAGCAGAAAGTATCTAAACCCAAAGGAAGGGACGATGCAGGTAATTGTAAATCAAAGTATGATTCGGAAAAAGATTCGTCTTCATAGGAAGCTGGATTCCAAAAACGATATGGGTTGTCAAGGTTGAAATAAAGATGACCGAATTCGATGGCTCCCAATATATCTAGTCTAATAGTAAGCCCTTCAATATAAACGGCTCCATCTTCACCTGTACTGTAATAGGCGGTTGGATCGTTGATATTCAATTCAGATGGCAATAGTTCTTCGGTTGATATACCAAGCAATGAACCAAGAGGTGCCGCCCAACCAAAAGTAGCATCAGGATATTGACTAATTGGGTCAACTGCATTTGTAACAAGCTCTGAAATGGGTTGAAACAGAATCAATGAGGTATCGTTCTGTCCATTCAAGTTTGAAAAGTCATAACTTTGTTCTCCTGTTGATCCAAGATCTAATGAAGGATTATTGACAGAAGTCCCAACATTTGCTGAATTAATCATTGGCAAATTTTCTGGACCTATTGTAACTTGCGAGCTTAGTGTCAATGAAGCGGCAATTAAAAATGAAAAGATTAAAAGTGTAAACTTTTGTTTCATAAGACAGTTTTATTTGGTTAGATTAATATTTAATGATTGATTTAAGGTATCGGAAGAATTCATTCCCAGTATTTTGAAGAAATACGTAGAAATATTGGATTAAAATCCGATGGACCACTATCTCAGAATTTTTTTGTATCCTAAAATTTAATGGATGCTAATTAGTGAAGATAATACTTTATAATAAAATGCTTGTTAAATTGAATTACAGAAATCCACTGGTTTTGTTTCTGTTCTTGATTTTTATGAGTCTTGAGGCTCAAGAAAATAAAAATTGGGATTCTGGGGGTAAAATAGGTCTTGTGCTCTATGGAGGATCAAAAATTAATAGGCTCGGTTTTACTGCTGGTGCTTATTTAATGAAAGATCATATTCAATTCAATACTTTGGGGAGCATACTTTATTCGTTCAATAATTTAGGACCCAAAAAGAGGGGAGTGGAAGGCCATTTAGGAATTGGAATACTTGGAGCGGTTGGTAAACCAGTGTCTACAGAAAACATCCATATTTCTCTAGTCTCAAATCAACTGTACCGACCTTATGCTTTGGGTATTGCTTATAAATGGTATTTCGATCAAATTGGAACCAGTCAACAAACTGGATTGCTCGGTCTTCATTTTAAAAACATCAGCATTTTATCCGAAAATGATGCTTTCGTGGGCCAAGGAAAGGATCGATACAGAACTGGAGCAATTTTGCTTCAATACAGATATGAAGATTATCAGTTTGCATTGAGCAACATTATGTGGACTGGCGACCCCAAATCACCCAAGGCAATTAGAGTGAGAAAAACCGATTATCCTGCTCGCTTTGGATACTTTGACATTAGCAACTCCAAATACGGAGCTTATTCCCATGGTATTCTAGGACTTCAGGTTGAAAGGGCCTTTCGATATAAACAAACGATCAGAGCTTTCGCTGGAATCGATGCAGAACAAATACGACACTTTGTACAGAATAAATTTATTCATGATATGCCATTTATTCCAAACAAATGGAATACAGCAGAAAATCCTCACTATCCGATGATAGATGAAAATGGTAATCAGTATTTGTATGGTGAAGACCAAAGATTGAGAAAGGCAAAATTCTTTTGGTACTTGTCAATGAACCCTTATTTATTTTATTGAAATGAGTTTCAAAAAGAGAAAATAATAGGTGCGAATGTTTTAGGCTTTGCCAAAGATTAATCCACAATTAATTTGCTGCTGAGCACTTGATCGTCAATTTTTACTTTAATTAAATACAATCCTGATGGAATATTTCTAACATCTAATTCAAAAGTGTTTTTACCAATTTTGCCTTCTTCTTTTTTCTGGTAAAATAACTTTCCATTTGGGTTGAATAGTGCAATCGTATATTTTGTTGTTGATAAAAGATCGAATTTAATGAGCGTCAAATCTTTGGCGGGATTTGGAAATACTTCCAAATCCATTTTTATGTCAATTGATTCAAAACCTACATCTTCAACTCCTTTTATTACATGAACGAGCGTATCATTTTGAATGTATTCATCGACAGATCCGTTTGGATTGACTGTCCATATTTTGATTAGATATTCTTGATCCTCTTCAACACTTAAACTGCCAACACTAATGGTATCAATTTCATTTTTAAGCAAAGGAATCGAAGCTTGATAAATCTGCTCTGGATAAAGATTGTTGTTGATTTCCATGTAAATTGAAACTTCCTCCAATTGGCCATTGCCATAGTTCTTGATTGCAACATCAAGATCGTAATTTCCAACAGCGAGAATTTCTTCATTTGGATTAATCATCTCTACAATGCCTGCATCGTTGTCAACAGCACAGACTGGAATGTCAATCAAAATCTGATCTATACCACAAGAACCGTTTTCATCACTTAGAATATCCAAGTCATAAAAATTTTCAGAAATAGGAAGAGTAATGAATAAATCATTATTGATAATTTCAAAACTTTCTGCAAATTGAATGGCAGAACCTTCAAAATCCATATTGGTATTGATGGTTGTAAAATGAATGATGACTTCAAACAAATCTGGGCTCAAGCAATGGGTCTCTATCGATAAAATTTCTGGCTCAGCCAAAACAAGATTAACTACGACAGGAACACATTCACTTACATAAATACAAGCACCTTCAGAGGCGGTCAAACCTTGAGTGTTTGTAATTGAATTGATGTCAAAGCTGCTATAGTCCAATCCAGCATATTCTAAATACGAAATTCCTACAACACAATAATTGAATTGATATGGGATGTTTTTAAAATCTCCAAGATGGCTAATTGCAACAATAGTATTCCCGTTTAAGAGAGCGAATGTATTGCTGTAATAATCATTGTCTGTTGATTCATAAGATTCTACGGTGAAATGAGTGCTTCCATCAATACAAGTAATTACCGTAGAGTTGAGAACAATGTTTTCTATTTCTGCGATACAGGAGCTTTCGTCTCCAGGAATAAAGAAAACGCTTAGAGTATCATTAAATGTATTTTGATCAATCTCGCCATTAGGGCTGTCGATCCAAAATTTAAGGAAGTATTCTTCACCTTCAATAAAATTGTAATAAGCTAAATCTAGTCCTATGTTTTGACCGGGTTCTATGTTTAAGAAGTTTAGGGCAAAAGAATTTTGAAACTCTTCATTGATTGACCAACTACAAGTTAGTCCGTCTACTTCAAAAGCTCCATAATTAAATGCCTCTATAGAAATTACGTGATTGCCAGATGGACCAGGTACTTCAGGGCTGACCAGTTTTACCAAGCCGATGTCTAACAAGTTGTTGTTTTCGTGAGCACCAATGGAAACAGGTTCTGTTCTGTTAACGTCATGAAAATCGTTTGTTCCAATTTGTTGCGAGTCTCCTCGTGTAAACAAATTTGTATTGTTTGCAACCAATTCCGTATCGCTGAGGAATTCTGGGTTAAATGAATGAGAATGTAAATCGAACAAATTGGTTTCTTGCCAATCAACCAAGCTTTCACTTATTGAACCATTAAAACTAACCAATGGATTGTTGTCATTAAAATAATTGTTGAAATCCGATTGATGGTTTGAAAGAATGTTGTTTAAATAATTTTTGATCAAGCCTGTTTGCTCATTCGAAATGCAATTGTTTCTAAAAGAGAAAGTATTAATAATGTTTTGTTCCATTTTAAGACCTACCCCTGAACCATTAATGTTTTCATCGAATTTTTTAATGAGAATGTTATTGCTGAAAATTTCAGTTGTAGTCAAATTAGCTTTGTAGAAATGGATGCCATTTGTTTGACTCCCGATAAGGTTGTTTGTAATTAAAATTTCACCAGTCTCACTTTCTTTGTCTTCTCCGTTAAAGAATAGTCCGGTTTGATAATAACCACTGATTTTGTTTTTCTCTATTAAAAAATTATTATTCGAAACAGGAGGAAAGTTGATTAGAATTGCATTTGCTTGAACAGGATCAAGGTTTAAATCTGCCTGAAATTCATTAGATGAAATGTTCGTGTTGATGTCAAGAGAATCGCCATTGGCATTTGTTGAGCTAAAAACTATATTAGCATTGTTAAAGCTGTTGTTTGAAATGTCGATGTCAGTCGAAATTTGGAAAAAAGTTGATTGATCGGTAAAAGTATTATTTGAAAAACGTAAGTTTTGACAAGCATCTACATTTACATTCTCTTGAAAATTACAATTTTGAAAAATTAAACAATCAGTATTTTCAATATTACAGGTGCTGCCAAAAGTAATTCCATCAAAAATGATTGAATTGGTATTGCGAATATTGATTTCATCATTGTAATTAAAAACAACTTCTTCTCCTTCATTTAATGCTGTGAAAATCACAGGATATTCACAATAGGCTCCTTCAACCTGAGTGATCGAGTTTTCAGGGAAGGTTCCAGAATAGATTCCTGATTCAATGTAGAAGGTAACGGTTCCATTGACACCAAGAGAATTTAAACTGTCGAATACTTCCTCTAAAGATTGAAAATCTGAATTGGATGTACCAACCGTATAAAGACCTTCCAATGGATATTGATTGATTTCTCCAGGTGAGTCATCCATTATGCACGGCGTTTCATCTGGTGTGAAAGAAACACATTCTGGTATTTCAAAACCAGCATCAAAGACTTCATTGAGTTGAGCAATTATTTCACAAGAACGAAAAGCTGCAAACTGATTGTACATCTCAAAAACATTTTCATTCCAATGTTCTTCATCAATGATCAAATTGAATCGGCTAAAAGATTCTTGCATATGAGGCGCCATCATTTCTTGGTAGGAAATAACTTTACAAGCAAAGTTTTCAGCTTCGAAAGTAGAATTCAAATGATATTCCCAAAGTTGCAGAAAGCGCTCAGTGATTTGTTCGTTTTCTAAAATTAATTTACCTGGCAGTGTTGAAACATAAGCAGTGTTATTGGTAAGGTTGTTCATGAAATTGATAATAGAAGGACGATCTGTGAATCGCAGACCAAAATCAAGGTCAAACAAAATCCAGTGCCATTTGGAACCTGCCTCTGAATCTTTCCAATATTTTTGATTGTTTTTTGGCCAGTCATAATTGCCAGCCCATAATTGAGTAATCAAGTAGGTTAGGTATTGATCAATGTCGATTTGGCTGTCAATGTATGAATAAAACGAAGGGTCATTGGGATCAACATTTTCAATATACTCTAAAAGTTCAATGTATTCATCTGAATCACCCTCTACACAACAACCAGCTTCAAAAGGATTGGCATTGAGAAGGTCCAAGCTATCTTTGTTGGCATTGAAATTTTCAGCTAAATAATACTTGTCAACTCTTTCACGTAAATTGTAAACGCCCCAAAACTCACCATTGACGAAAGCGACCACTGGACGGGTTGCCATTACCTCATCCAAATGCTCAGTCATTAAGTAACTCATCACTTCATCTGACATATAAGAAGAGTTAGAACCGTCTTGTGCTCTTAAAACCAATCTCTTGAATTTGTTTATATTTTTGCTTTCAAAAAACTGATGTTCAAAATAATCTGAGCTGTCGTATTGATTTCGGGCATACAGTCTAAACGATTTTTGTCTGTTTCGGCGACTTCCTCCTCCATGAACTCTCAAGCCACCATCCTGCGAAATCAATTCATCGTCTATAAAGAATTCAAAGTGAGCTGGTCTTTCCCAATCGGCCCCTCTTTGAAAACAATTCATGGTGTGCTCTCCGTCTCCGTCAAAGTTTTCTCCCGTTACATAAATTCCTTTGTCATCGCTGAAAAGATTCTCTTCAGTTGAAACAATAGAAATCATTGGAAGGGTATATCGATCAAAGTCAGGATGTATCATATAAGACTTTGAATATACTTTACTAGCAGGTAAACCATTGATGAATGCTCTTGCTCTGACGACATTTATTTTGTATACATTTTCTTCTATTTCATAAGGCTCCTGAGTGGTTGAGAAATTTGAGCAAAAATAATTTGGCTCATTTTCTATTGGTTCTATTGAAATAGGATTTACATATAAGTTGTCTTCTGGCGTTGGTTCATTTCCATTGGTAGAATAAAATATTTGAACGTTTTCAGAATCAGCATTTATCGCAAGATCAAAAGAAACGGGATATTGCCCAGCTTGATGAGAAAATTCTAAGGTATGTTTAGAGTTGCCATTAGCATTGTCATCATCTGGCGTACTAGAATAAAATTCAACCCAATCATTGGATCCATTTTCAATTCGACCAAAAGACTGATCTGATATTAGTTGATGTCCGAAAAGGAAATCTTCTACTTCATTCTGAGCATTGTAGAGAATTAAATCTTCAGAGCCAGACGATAATTTGAAATTTGTATGCAGCTCACCACTTTTATAGTTCTTGCCTGAGGCAAAAATCAACAACAGTTCGTTGGGTTCTATTGTAACATTCGGGAAGATCCATTTATCAGTTATGTTAGGGTCATCGGTTATCGAATAACCAAAAAGATTGATACTGTTTTGTGATGGATTATAAAACTCTATCCAATCGCTGTATTCACCATCAACATCTTCAATGGTTGAAGTGTTGCTGGTCATTATTTCATTTATTACTAAAGAGTTGTTAGGTGCAAATACCTGTCCGCTTTGGTTGCTTTGGTTTGCAGTTCCGTCAACAAAGGTTACCCAAAATTCTGCTCCATCTGGAATTCGTCCAAATGATTGGTCTGCAAGCAAGGCTTGTTCTGGGGCATAATCCAAAACAGTCATGTTGTTATTGGAAAGGATGATTGGTTCTCCTTCAAGTTCGAGGTTGAAATTGGTATGGATTTCATTGCCGCTTTCATCAATAGAATAATTTTTGCCAGAGGCAAAAATTAATAAAAATCCATTTGCTGGTATTTCTACACTTGGGAAAGTCCATTTATTTAATGAATCTGGATCATCAGATAAATTATAATTTTCAAGATTGATGTTTTGATCTGTTAAATTGAAAAGTTCAATCCAATCTGAATGTTCTCCATCAATGTCTGTAATTCCTTGAGAGTTGAGAGATACATATTCATTGACTACTATTCCTGGAGCAACCTGCTCATATAGTCCAAAAGAGTTGGAAATGCCAGGGCTTGAATTTACAAATGCAGTCCATTGATTTCCTCCATCTACAATTCTTCCATAAGATTGATCTCCCACCAAGGGAACTTCACCTATGAAATCGATCAAGGTCATACTTGCATTCGCAAGGAAAACAGATTCTCCCATCGCGCTAATTGCAAAATTGGAATGAAGTTCTTGTCCAAAATAATTTTTACCAGAGGCAAAAACCAATAAAAAAGAATCTGGTTCCAGATTAATAGATGGGAAGATCCATTTACTCAATTCATCAATATTATCTGAAAGGCTGTATCCGCCAAGATTAATGGTTTGATTGGAGCCATTATAAATTTCTATCCAATCTGGAAATTCCCCATCGATATCTTGAATGGTTGAATTGTTTTTGGACATTACTTCATTGATAACAAGATTTTGTCCAAACAAATTTGGGTATAAAAAGCCCATTACCAATATGGTTAAGCTTATAAATACGAATTTTAAATTAAAGGGCAATCTCATTTTTTGGCACTAATACTTACATTAATTACGGTAAATTGAAATTGAAGTTTTGAATTTAATTTCGTAGAAGAATCAAAAAAGCTGATTTTCCCTTAGAAACAGAAATTAAAGAAAGCTTCCTTTATTTATCTTTCAAGACTATAAATAAATAGTCCGGTAACCGATTTTAGATGATACTTGGCTTTGATATGTATAATAATATACATGCAATTGGTCTAATCGACACAATTTTAAACCTTTATACAGGAAACATGAATAAAACGGCGCTTTGACTTTTTAAAACTAAAAGCGTTTAAAAGTCTTTAAATATTGTATAGAGCCTAATTTTCCATACACTATTTTATAGTACCTAATTTAGCTAATTATTTGATATTTAGGGAGAATTTAATATTAAGAAATGATAAATAAGTATATTTAATAAGAAACGCGTTGATTCTCAAGGAGAACCAACGCGTTTTTAATTGAAATGTTAAGGGAATAAATTAATGGCTAATGGTTAATTTATCCAATGATTTAAATTCTCCATCTATGAAAAGTTTGTACATATAAATTCCATTTGCTAAATGATTGGTTTCATAAGCAAATTTATGCGGCCCAGAATTTATAAGTCCAGTGTTGACTATTTCTTCCAATATTTTGCCATCAATGGTATGAATTTGAATTCTTACCTCGTTCGCAGTAGTTGGAAGGTCTAGACTGAAGAATACATTGTTACTAGCAGGATTTGGCATTGCATTGATTTTAAACAAATCAAGACTTTCAATTCCTGTATTTGTTTTAAATGCTGCAACAGTCAATTCGTCTTTCTCAAAATATTCTGGCCCTTGAAGAATGTCTAGGTCAATATCTTTTTCTGACTGTTCCAGTTTGTCCCAAACTTTAGCATAGAATCTCTCGCCTTCGAGCATTCCATTGCCACTGTTTTCTTCTTCTTCTCCATAAACCAACATTCCTAGGTTACCACCTTGGTAAACACAAGCTCCAACAAGCAATCCGTCTGAATTGAAAATACCTAATTCATCGCCAAAGTTTAAAGTGCCAAATGCAGGTTCCATCACAATAACAGTAGTGTTATTAGGATGAACTATTTCAGATCGGTGGAAATGTTCTGGTCGTAAAATTTCAATTTGCTCATCAACCGGTCTCAGATATATTCCATCAGCAGGATCATACATCATTGTGCTCGGAGCACTCATTTTAACTTGATAACCTTGTGTAATGGTCATGTATCCCATTCCGTTAAATGCGAAGGCTGGAGTATAGGCGCCATACAAATTCTTTACTTGAATTACATCTGGCGAATAACCATCGAAAACATCTGCTGGATCAGCGTCTCCACCCTTCAACCAATATGCAATTATATTCCATCCTGAATTTAAATTAATTTGGTCAACAGTAGGATCAACTTCAGTTGTTCCATTAATTTTCAGAACAACAGCATCTGATGTTTTAACCATGTATCCTTGGCTAATGTCCCATGGATCCATCGTGTTGTACATCAAAGCAGGCACGTAAACATCAACCAAATCTTTCACTTGTATGATGGTATCTTCAATTGCACTGAAAACATTTGGCATCGTATCATTGACTGGATAGCAGTAAGAAGATATGATGTTCCAACCAGGAATCATTTGAATATCTAAATCACATCCCTGACCTGGACCGTTAACAGGAATCAAACCATTGGCTCCGATTGCAGAGGTGGTTCCTGGAGTTACAGTTGTAGCATATGTATTGGAATTGGTTCCATTGCTAAAGGTGTATGGTGTTGGAACAAGGACAGTGATTTGATAATTTCCTGGGCTTAGATTGTTAATTAGGAATGTTCCATTCGCACCAGAAGTTGTATTTGTTGAAATGTCATCTGCCGTTCCAAAAATTCCATCCATTCCTGCTTCTGTTGCCGTAATCATTGCTCCTGAGACCAACACATCGGCAGCAGTTAACATGCCATCATTGTCAGCATCAAAGTAGATGGTAGAACTAGCAGCTCCAGGTTGACATGATGTGTATTCACAAGAACCGTCATCGCATGTTGCTGCAGGATTATAATTACAAGCAGAACTGTTGTTACAACCTAATAAAGAAACTTGAACAACCATGCATTCACAATTAACTGGGTCCCATTGCTCGATATCTCCAATTGTACAATCAGAATTACAAGTGCTATTGTAAGGAAGGCATGAACCATCATCTCCATCAGCAGTAGGGTCATAATTAGAAGAACAAAGATCTGTACAACCCAAGTTGCATGGGGCAAAGGTGCAAAGTGAGGCATCATTACAATTTGCAGTTGGAGTGTAATTACAAGCATCTGGATCTAAACAACCTACTGTGTTACTGCCACCGCAAATACCTGCGCAATCAACTATATACAAACAGCTTCCATTGTCACAATTTGCATTCGGATCGTAATTACATGCTGCCATGTCCAAACAACCATTTACAGTTGGTCCTGTTAGTGCGCATGAGCAAGTTGTTGTATTCCATGTGTAAACTCCTCCATTGCTGCAAGGGTTTCCATCACAAGCAGTTTCGTAAATACATGAACCATCATCACAATTTGCAGTTGCATTAAAATTACAAGCATTGATGTCTATACAGCCCAAGCTAGTTGGTGTGTCTAATTGACAATCACAGGTATTGGAATCCCAAACAAAGATTCCTCCATTTGAACAAGGATTGCCATCACAGGCAGTTTCGTAAATACATGAAGTATCTAAACAGTTTGCATTTGGGTTGAAATTACAAGCAGTATTGTCGGTACAACCATTTACAGTTGGAATGTCGAGCACACAAGAACAAGTATTTGTATCCCAAACGTAAGTTCCGCCACCAGTACATGAATTGGTATTGCAAGTAGTTTGAATAATACAAGAATTATCATCGCAATTCGCATTGGCATCAAAGTTACAAGCAGCCATGTCGGTACATCCAACTATTACTGTTGTTGTTACGTCACAGTTACATGTTGATGGATTCCAAGTTTCAAGGTTGCCCATTAAGCAGTTTGTGTTACAAGTTCCAGGGTCTGTGTTAGGGATACATGAAGAATCATCACAATTAGCTGTTGCATTGAAATTACAAGCCGTAGGATCTGTACAACCCACAACAGATGCAGATGTTACTTCACAATTACAGCTCACAGAATTCCATGTTTCCAAATCTCCTAATAAGCAGTTGGTATTGCAAGTTCCAGGATCAGTATTAGGGATACAAGAAGAATCATCACAATTTGCAGCAGGATTGTAATTACAAGATGCAGGTATTGTACAACCTATAACTTGTGGAGCAACTACAATGCAGGCACATGCGTCATTTGGATCAACGCCTTCTACATCTCCGACACATGGATCTGTGTTACAAACTGGAGCTGGAATACAAGAGGCATCATCACAATTTGCATTGGCATTGTAATTACATGCCGTCATGTCAGTACAACCCAAAACTTGAGGAGCAACCACAATACATGCACAAGCATCATTAGGATCTGTTGTTTCGATGTCTCCAACACAAGGGTCTATATTACATGGAGGAGGGAGCATACAACTTCCATCATCATTCGTTGCAGCTGGATTGTAATTCAAAGCGCAAGGATCTGTGCAGCCCAAAATAGTACCACAATCTCCGATCGTTATGCAAGTCTGTTCGCTAATATTATAACAGAATGGAAGAACGTCACAAATCAACACATTGGGTCCAAGTCCTAATAAGTCTCCTAAATCTACCATTCCTCCAAATCCAGGACCACCATTTGCTCCGCCTATTAAAACTTCAACATCAGCTATGGTGAAATTTGTTCCTGGCGATACATTGTCAATCCCACCAATTATTCCTTGAAGTGTATTTCCAGTCACTGGTATTCCAAGAAGCGTATAAACTGAAAGGGTAGGTAGCAATGTCTTAACACAGGCATCTAAATCAGCCACTATCTGATCAATCTCGCTTTGTATGTGAGTAATTGCTTGAACGCAAGCCATTTCACCAACAGGGTAAGTATCCAATTCCGCTTCAATAGCAGCTAAGGTTCCCACCAGTCTAATGGTATCGTTTGGTGCGTTTGTAAGTATGTATTCAGTTAATTCTGCTGGATCTGTACTTCCATCTCCATTGTCTGTCACAGAGAATGGTAAAGAAAATGTTCCATCCATACAGTCGGCTCCATTTACAGTTAGAGTAGGAGCAAAAGCATAACAACCACAAGCTCCGGGCGTAACACAAGTTTGTGCACTAATTTTGTAACAAATTGGAAGAATGTCACAAATAAGGACATTAGGTCCAAGGCCCAATAAATCTCCAAGGTCAATCATTCCTCCATATCCTGGTCCACCATTTGAACCTCCAATCAAAGTTTCGATTGCTCCTATTGTGAAATTCGTTCCAGCGGCAACATTTCCAATGCCATTCAAAATGCCTTCAACAGTATTTCCACTTACAGGTATTCCCAACAGTGTGTAAACTGAGAGAGTTGGAAGTAAAGTTTTAACACAGGCATCTAAATCAGCCACTATTGCATCTAATTCAACTTGAACGAATGTTATGGTTTGAACGCAAGCTGTCGAATCTTGTGGTAAAGAATTTAAATAATCCTCAGCATCAGTAATTGTTCCAACAGCCCTAATGGTATCGTTGAAAGTTGTAACTATATATTCGGTCACCTCACCAGCATTTGTGCTTCCATCTCCATTGTCTACCAATCCAAACGGTCCACCAAAGGTGCCATCCATACAATCAGCACCATTGATGGTTGTTGTAGGTGCAATCGCGAAACAAGGGTTGCAATCAACTTGGCCATTAAGTACTTCTTGACATCCATCAGAATCTTCAACAATAACAGACCAGTTGGATAAGTTTGCCAAAACATCTCCTACCATATTTGGTGAAGCTGCAGAAACCACATAGCCAGTTCCAGAACCACCAGTCACAGCTGTGAGGTCTATGGTCAGTGCATCATTTACACAATCATAATCGACTACAGTTCCGGTAATTGGATTGTAGACTTCAACAACGATGCTCGATACAATTGAACAGTTTGTTGTTGCATCAGAAACTTCAAACCAGAAAGTTGTGGTCGTTCCATCTGCAATGGTAACTGCATTTGGTGTCATAATTTGAACTCCAGTTGTTGTTGGGTCATTGTCATACCAAATGAAATTACCAGCGGCAATGCTTGCTTCAAAAGTAGTAAGATCATAAGGTCCGGAATCTCCACAAAAAGCAGGAGGAGTAAATGCTGAAAGGATAGGCAGTGGATTAACCACTGGAACAAAACAAATATAGTCCATGCAATTGGTGTTGGCATCTGTAAATTCAACACAATAGTTGTCTCCTGATATCGGTACTTCCGTAGCTGGGGAGCTGATGATGTTTCCAGTATTTGTTGGATCATCGTCATACCAAACAAAAGTGCCAGCAAGGGTCGTGACATCAGGTTCTAGTGAGGTTAAATCCAAGGTTTCCCCTGCGCATAGTTCAGGTGCAGGTAAATTTAAAACAGGTGCAGGAATAACACTAATCATAAATGAGGTAGTTGCTGAACAGCCACTCGTTGCGTCGGTGAAAACCACCCAATACATTGTTCCATCTATCGGGTTGTTTATAGCTGTATTTGTCAATGGACTTGCCCCTGTTGCAGGATCAGTAGAATAGTAAGCAAAAGTTCCTGGGTCTGTTGTTATGGAAGCTTCGTAATCTGTCAACTCTAATATTTCATTCGAGCAAACCATCGGCGCAGCTGACAATAAGACTGGTAAAGGAGTATAAGTAAAGCTGGCACATACAGTATTGGAGCAGCTTGTCGCTGCATTAGTAAATTCTGCACAGTATTGTTCAGAAGCTACGGGTGTCACTGCGGCAGGATTGGAAATTGCAGCTCCACCATTTGCGGCAGTTCCTCCAATATACCAGTTGAATGTCCCACCCGTTGCTATAGCAGCTTCAACAGAACTTAAATCAAATGCAGTTCCAGCGCAAATTGGTCCAAGAGTTGGAGCATTCAATACTGGCAATGGATCAACTGTAATGTTGACACATTCTTCTTCTGTACAATCACCAGTAGAGCAGTATTCAAATGCTACACAATATTGTGTCGTCCCAACTGGTGGTACAACTGCAGATGCATCACTTACTACTGCGCCATTGCTAGCAGGACCTTCATGCCAAATGAAGTTTCCGATGGCTGAGGTGCTTGGTGTTGGATTTAAGCTAGAAAGGTCAATACTTTCTCCTTCACAAAATGCAGTTGGGCTGCTTATATTTGGTAAGTTGGTATTTGGTAAAAAAGTTACTGCCACAGTCTGTCCAATTATGTCACAATCTGGACAAATGGTAGGAAATGGAATGTTGCAATTTACATCAACATCAAAGTCCCAATCAAGTCGATCGAAATCACTTGTAAATGGCAAGGTTACTAGATTTACAGTAACAATGCTGATATTTTCTCCACTCGGATTGCTCGTCCAGCCATTTTGCGAATAGCAGGTCGGGCTTCCACCAGAATTGTGTTTGTCATCTATATTAGGAAATACTGAGAAAATTCCTCCAGGTAAACCATCGATAATTCCAAACAATGCATCTTCTGCCAGTGGTTCTTCTCCATCTGTAGTTTGGTCTTCGACACAAACACGTATATCATAATTTAATTGGCCTGAATTAGCCAAGGATTCGCAGAAGGGAACTTGCGGTACAGCTAACGTAATTCCACCAACTCCTGGTACTGTAATTCCAGGTAGGTTTTCTGTAAAGACAGAGCCACTTTCATTGATAGCAGTATAAGAACTACAACTAAATCCTAAAAATGGAGTGAAGTATAAAGTTTCTCCACATGGATCTGTTGGGAATACCAATGAGCCGTCATTTGTAAAAGTTTGAGTGGGAATACTACCAGGTGCAGGGAATGGTCCATATGCTCCTCCAATGCTGGCATTGATCATGGCATTTGTGCTGCCATAGCTACTTGGTGGATTAGGCGTAATAACATATCCCACTTCAAATCCTAGAGCTGAAACACTAGGGGAGGTGTTTGAAAAATCGAAACTTTCACCCCAGCAAAGTACATTTTCTGTGGCCTGTCCATCTCCCGGATAGTCATTGCAATCTGGACAAGTAACAGTACTTGTTCCTGAAGCTGAACATGCTGCAGGTGCTGTTCCAACACCTACAACCCAACTGACAGAGGTTGAACCTCCTGGGACAGGATCTATAGCTCCCATAGTATTTATCGTTAAAGTTCCCCCACAATTATCGATGGGTGTAACCGAACAATTTTCAAAAACAAAATCAAGTCCTTCAATTGGAATTGGATAGACATTTATAGGGCCAGCGGTTAAAGTAGTAGTGGCCATATTGACTCCTCCATTGAGGCAGGTTAATTCAACTGTATAGTTTAAAACAGAAGCTTGGCATCTGGTTGTTGCTAAAACCGTATGTGCTATATTTGCAGTATTCCCATTAGGGATAGCAATTCCATTTTCATACCATTGAACTGCATAATCAATGCCTTCAATGCCTTGATCAACATTGGTAACCAGATTTAAAACGTCCCCATTACAAGCATCTTGTAAACCATTTATAGAAATTAGATTTGGGCAGTCCGAACAAGCCTGACTGTATTCACCTAGATTGATAGAACAAGCTGGATCAATTGAATCCAAAACCTTTACATTAATCGACGATGTAGATGGGTAAGGACCAAAAGAAAATGGGCCGCCAGGAGCAGTTACATTCATTGTACTTCCATCAGAAAGAACAATGTCTGCAGAAGTTGAATTGCCCATGCTGTTAACCGTTACATCAACGGTAAACTGATCACTTGCATCGCAAGCTGATACATTAACGCTAACATCAGGTGGTGAACAATTACCAATACAATTGACGACTGAGGTTACATTAACATCACAATCCGGATTCCCATTTGAAATCGTATAAGTTTGTGTCGTTCCATTGTCACCTGGAGAAAAGTTTGTGTTTCCAGTAACTGAGAATCCACAAGGAGGGGTTACAGAAATACTGCAATTCGGATCATTAACATTTGACGTGTTGTCTATAACAACAGCATTGGCATCAACTTCAGGATAGACATCGACATTGACTTGAGCATTATTGACAACCGTAGATCCATCATTGGTACAAGTTACCGTTAAAGAGTATGTTTCAGTAATTGTATTACAACTTGAATTAAAAAGGGTCAGTGATGGGTTCGGGCTATTTTGATTTGAAGCATTAATTCCATTACCAGACCAAAGGTAAGTTACATTTGGTGCGCCATCAGGGTCAAGGGTTGCTGAAAGATCAAAGGAACCTCCAGAACAAATTTCAGTTTCTGAAGCTTGAATACTGGTGAAAGAAGGGCAGCCACCAAATACACAAATTTCAATAGGATCACCACAAATTACACCTTGTGTACTTAAACCATCTAAACAAATTTGACTGGCTCCTGTGTTGATATTATAACCCGTTAAGCCCCCGCCTGAAATATTGATTGACCATAGACCGTTGGGATCTACATCAAGACCAAGCAAACTAAGGGGCAAAGGTGAAAGGTCATTAATCAAGCTAATGTCAAAACTAAGCGGTCCCTGTGTAACACCATCAGGTTGTACAACAGAGAGACTTACATTTCCACTACCTGACAAGTTGATGTCCAGTGCTCCACCATAAGCCATTCCTGGGACATAGCAAATGTCAGATATGGTAAATTGAATACTGATATTGTTTCCGGATTGGCTGGATGGAACTCCAAGCGTACTAAACGATAAGCATTGTTGAGGAATATTTGTTCCAGCTGGGATACAAGGTGAAAAAGATTGGCAGCCCAAGGAGCTACAATCTGGCATAAAGGTAAAATTGCCAACTGATCCATTTGTCCATTGAACAGCAGATGGAGCAATGGCTCCAGAATTAAATGTTGTGCTGTTTATCGGGACATTTCCTCCATCACAAGCAATGCTGTAGGAGTTGTTCCCATTGCTCATTAGGTTGGGGTTGGTTCCAACAGAACCTGAGATGCACTGTCCACTAATGGGGTTGGAGAGGATCATGGCCAAAAGGGCAACGAAAATTCCGTAAGTAAATTTTTTCATTTGTGTTTATATTGATTTAAGAATATCTTGTTCAGGGAAGTTCAACAATTAGTAAGATTTGGATTGGAATTTTATCTAAACAATGTTCCGAAATCTTAGATTCAAGTAAGTATTGAAATTGGTTGATCTTACAACTATATATAACACAGGAAGATAAGGATTTTATTTCTAAATAATAAATAAAAAAAAGCCAAATACGCTTTCTGGTATTTGGCTTTGCAAATGGAAGTCTATCTTTTTAAATTACTACGATCATTGCGGGCAATATTCAATCTATTGAAATTAGACTTATTCTATTGAGACTGTTTGAGGCAATGAAATTTGTGCATTGTGAAATGGTCAAAAAAAAGGCTGTTTCATAATTTATGAAACAGCCTTTTTAGATGTTTTTTATTTAACCTGCTTTAGGCTAAAATAGAAAGCTTAATTGTCCCCTTCCAATTCACAACAACCATTGGTTTCTGTGATTTCTCTAGGAGCAAAGAATTCTTGACAATCAGGATAATCAGGATCTGTAACTACTAAATAGTAAGT
>CALBCY010000027.1 GCA_937927195.1 uncultured Chitinophagales bacterium | reverse complement strand
TTTGGCGCTTCATCAAGTGCAATGGTTTTTTCGATCAATTTTTGTGGATGCAATTTCCCATTCATTATCATCTCTAACATTTCAGGATATTTAAAAGCTTGCATTCCATGACTCCCTAAAATTTCCAGCTCATTGGACATTACTTGGTCCATAGGAATTTTGGGATGACGATGCGCTCCTGTCATAAGACCGATCTGAATGTGTTTGCCTCGTTTTCTCAAATTGGCAATGGAGTTGAAACAAGTTGTTTGGCTGCCCAAGGCATCTACAGAAACGTGAACACCACCATCGCTCAGTGCTTTTATTTCCTCCACAACCTTTGGTTGATTCAAGGCGTTGATAGTCGCGACAGCACCCAATTCTTTGGCCAATTGCAAGGTATCATCGTCTATGTCAATGGCTATTACTTGTGCCCCTAATGCATTGGCTATCATTATTGCTGAAAGGCCCACACCACCACAACCATGAACTGCAACGAATTGTCCACCTGAAACTTTTCCTTGTTCCACAACTGCTCTAAATGAAGTGATAAATCGGCATCCTAAAATAGAAGCTGTTCTATTTGAAATTTCATCAGGCAGTTTGACCAAGTTTAAATCAGCTTTTTCAAGGGCAACATATTCGGCAAAGGAGCCCCAATGTGTAAATCCGGGTTGGGTTTGATGATCGCAAACCTGATGATTGCCCGAGTGGCATTCTCTGCAAAGGCCACATCCGCTGACAAAAGGCACAGTGATTCTATCACCAATTTTGAAATTTTTAACCTCTTTGCCGACAGCCTCAATTGTTCCAGCCAATTCATGTCCGGGAACATGAGGCAAAACGATATCGGCATCGTGTCCCATCCAACCATGCCAGTCACTCCTACATAGTCCTGTTGCAGTTATTTTTGCGACAACACCATGCTCCTTTGGTTCTGGATCAGGGAGATTTTGAAGGGAAATGGGTCCTTGGAATTTTTCATAATACAGAGCTTTCATAATTTGTCTTTCTCAGATTTTTTTGGTTTTGTTGCTAGCAATAATACGAAAAAAAAGGGAGAATTGCTTGGGGAAGCTTTGGCTGTGCATGAGGAAGCTTTTGGCCTTTGGCTTTTGGCTTTTTTTATGTCGAATATGGTGAGGCAGTTGGCCCTTAGCAGAATAATCAATTCATTAGGAATTTCTCGCAGATGGCTACAGACTGATGGCTTTCACACAAAAAAGCCCTAAACCGAATGAGGCCTTTGGCTGTTAGCCATTAGCTTTTGGCTTTGTTTCGTTGTAGTTAGATCAGTGCTGTTGCTAATACATTCAAAAAATTCCTTGTAGACACTGGTTCTGAGATTATCCATTGAACCTGTTCATAATCTTTAGAAATATTTTGTAATGGAACAAATTGATCAATTCATAACAAGTTAAATTTTGAGGTAAATTACAAAGATTAAAGTTTGTTTTAAAATTGCCCGGCCCTTGAACGCTCATCCTGATTGCCTATTTTGTTTTTTCTTTGAAGAATGTTTGAATTCCCCAAACTGTACCTCAAAACAAATCCATAAAACCTTGCATCGTAGTAAAGCTTAATGTCCTGAAAGACTCCATCTGAACTCGTGGTAATTCGGTCTGCTTCCGTCTTTAATACATCATTGGCTCTCAAGGTTAATTTCAATCTTTTTTCCAACAAATAAAACTGCAATGACACTGACAAATTGCTCATGGCTGCAACATTCCACATTTCATCAACTCCTTTAGGACTGTACCAATAACTAATATTTAACAAGCCAATTTTGTTTTTAGTTTTTGTTCTTAAACTGAAATCATTGCTAGTGGAAAAGTTTGAATTATAGCCAAGCTTTGTTATTTCTTTTCCCTCATTCCTATAGGTATTCGAGGAATGATTAACATCGATGCTGTTGCTACTTGACCACCAATCAAAATGTTCGAACAAATAGTTGACACTCCCTCCTACCCTTTGGATGTCAAGGAAATTATCGAATCGAAACTCCATTATATTGTTTTCTGAATCTGCATATGGAACTTGGGTGAACACATTTTTTTCTTTGTTGAAATAAGTGGCAACATTAAAGTTTTTATAAGCAAGTCCTACTTCTATGTTGTCAGAAAAAGATGGTTGGATGAAAGGATTCCCAACCACCGATTGGAATGGGTTGTTTACCCAAGGATTGGGTGTAAGCATGTAAAATGGGGCTCTTGAAATTCGTTTATTATAGGTAAAACTAAGATCTGTGTTTTCATCAATATTGTAAGCGAGGAAAAAGCTTGGGAATAATTTCTTGTATTTGTAAGTCCTTGCAAAATCTAAATTCTGCGATTTTGAATTACTTTGTGTGGCTTCTAATCTTAGGCCAGCTTTCAAAGAAAGTTTATCATTTAATGCTTTCTGAGCTGAAATATATCCAGCTTGTACTATTTCAATGTACTTGAAATCGTTGTTTTCTATTTGGAAATTCATGATGGGTTCATCTTGTAATCCACTGTTGAAAAGGTCAATATTGTTGTTGGAAGTGAAATAAGAATACTTTCCACCAATTTCGAAATTGGCGATTTTCGTTGGATAGACAAAGTCTAATGAGAGTGAAATATTATTGCTTGTTAAATCACTTGTATTGACACCTTTGTAAAATTCATTTATTGGATCAAAATCATTCTTGATCACGGATTGACCTTCATATTGCTTTTCTTCCAAGTCGTTAAAATTGAAATAGTCCAAATTGATTGTAAAGCTTTTGCCAGAAGAATCTATTTTATACTGATTGAAAAAATTCAAAGAATGAACATTGTTAAGCAGTTCAATTTGACCGCGGGAGTTCAAATTCCTAACTATTTCATTTGAATCATTTTTTCTTACCTGCGTGAAAGGTGCATCATTGGTCTTTTGATCCAGGAAACTGTAAATGTATTGCCCACCCACAGTCCATTTAGGATTCAATTCATAAGCAATATCCAAGCGGCCACTCAGTTGATCAAAAGTTCTTTCAAAGGAAGAATTGTTGTCCCAAACAAGTCCTGGAAAATAGGCTTCATTCTCTTCTTCCTGATTGTAAAAACCCTTGAGATAGTTTAAAGAGACTGAAAAATTCAATTTGTTTTTATTTAAAATAAAATTAGCCCCCGTCTGAGATCTGGGACGGGTTCTTTTTCGAAAATCAGTGTTTAAAGAAAGATTCCAACTGTCCGCTTTTGCTTTTTTGAGTTGAATGTTTATTATTCCACCATTCCCTTGTGCTTCATACTTCGCAGGAGGAGCAGTAATCACCTCTATTTTGCTAATGTCTTCAGATGGAATGGACCTTAAAAAAGAGGCGAGGTCTTCTCCTGATAAATTCAACATTTTATCATTGATCATGACAGCCACTCCACTTTTACCGATCATACTAATGCTTTCATTCCTTATCCTGATTCCTGGACTTACAGCCAATAAATCCATCGCATCTCCCTGAGAAGATTTGCTTGAATTCGCTACATCAAAAACTAGCCGATCTATTTTTTTTGAAATGATTCTTCTTTTTCCTGTAACAATTAGTTGCTCCAATACAACAGCATCTTCCTTTAAAATAATTTCATTGAGCATGGTATCCGATTGCAGTTCCAATTGGATGTATTGATTCTGAAAACCAATAAAACTAATTTCCAAAATATAAGTTCCCTTTTCTATATTCTCCCATTGATAATGCCCCAAATCGTTTGTGATTGTTCCTCCAATAAAAGTGGAATCAATGGATTGCAAAAGCAGCAGATTGGCATAGGCTACTGGCTCGTTCGATTCGTTAAAAATTGAACCGCTAATTGAATGTTGAGCAAGTATGCCAATATTTGTTAAAAGCAATAAAAAGCAAAGGTTGAATACCGCTAATTTAGTTCTATGGTTTGTTGTTCTTTTTTCGTAATTCATTTCACGAAACTAAACCATACAACATGGAGGCTCAAATAAATGAAGGCAGTGGATTTTTTTGTTATGTTTGCGTAATACAGCTGCTGTTGGCAATCAAAATCAGGTCGTTTGCCTCACCATTTAAAATTAGAGCAACAATTGATTTCAGATTCGTATATATTTGATGTATGAAGAGATATTTTCAACATTTCATTTTTTGGCTGGTTTTCTGGGTCTGGTCCAGCGCCATTGTTGATTGGCACAATGTTATCTCAAATTGTGGAAAATCTTTTTGGAGCAACCTGTTTTATGTGGCTAAGAGAATGCCCTTGATTATGTTATCCACCTATGTGTTGATTTACATATTGGTGCCAAAATATCTCTTTAAGAAAAAGTCTATTTTTCAATTTTCATTGTTTTTCATTTTACTGATCGTTGTCAGTACTTTGTTGGACAGATTCTTTGTTGCTACATGGGACTTTATTTCTATTAAATGTGCCAATTCCTATTGGCATATCTTTTTCCATTGGGAAGCCATTATAAGAAATGTATTGATTCTGTTAGGCGTGTTCGGTCTGGCAACCATTATAAAATTTTTCAAATTGATTTTGAAAGAGGAGGAAAGAAACAATAAGTTGCTCGTTGAAAATTTAGAGACCAAACATGCGTTTTTAAAGTCCCAAGTAAATCCACATTTTTTGTTCAATGCATTGAATAATATATACAGCATGAGTGTTCAAAATGAACAGGATGAAATCGCATCTAATATCAGCAACTTGTCTGGTATAATGAAATACCTGACTTATGAAAGCAATAATACTTATGTCTCCCTGGAAAAAGAAATTCAATTGATTAAGGATTATATAAACATACAACTTTTGAGATTGGATGATTCAGATGATGTAACCATTTCATTTAATGTTGAGCCATTTAAAGGAGAGCGATTCATTGCCCCGGTAATCTTGCTCCCATTGGTTGAAAATTGTTTTAAGCATGGAATTAGACCGGATGAAAAATGTTTAATAAGTGTGGATTTAAAAGTAATAGAAAATCAACTTTTGTTTCAAACTAAAAACTACTTTTTTCCAGAAAAGGAAAGCAAAGAAATTGAGGAAAAAGGAATAGGATTGGTGAATGTAAAAAAGCGATTGAGTCTACTTTATAAAGACAATCACAGCTTCGAAAATTTTGCCAAAGATAATATGTATATCGTAAAATTGGATCTTGAAATGGAAAATCAAATATGATAAAGTCAATCATTATAGATGATGAACCGAAAGCCATTGAACTTTTGAAGAATTACATCGATCGCTTGGATTTCATATGCTCTATTTCTGAATTTAGAAGTTCACTAAAAGCTTTCCATTTTTTACAAAAAGAGGAGGTTGACCTAATATTTTTGGACATCAACATGCCAGTTCTTTCAGGAATAGAATTGTATCGGAGCCTAAAGAATCGCCCTCCTGTAATTTTCACAACAGCTTATTCGAACTATGCAGTTGAAGGCTTTGAATTAGAGGCTATTGATTATTTAATCAAGCCCATACAATTTCCTAGATTCTTGAAATCTTGCAATAGAATAAAGTCGAGAGCTGAAGAAAAAGCCAATCCTTCCTCCAAAAACTTTAATCATTTAAATGACATGGTGTTTGTAAAAAGTGGCATAAAGACGCATAGTTTTTTATGGCGTGAAATCCTTCATTTAGCAAAAGATGAGAATTATGTAAAGTATTGTCACAGTTCCGGCAAACAAATTTTAAGCAGGCAAACGCTGGGAGAAATTGAAAAAACATTCCCATTTTATTTCAGCCGAATCCATAAAAGCTATGCCTTATCACTCCTCCACATTGAAGAAGTCAGAAGCAATTCAGTCATTAGTCGAAACCAAGAGTTCCCATTGGGAAGAACTTTCAAAAAAACATTTCAAGATAAGTTAGAAAGATTTAAAGCCTTGATTTAAACTGTATGAAGCAATAGAATCATAAAGAAGAATGTAGAAGTACAAAGGAAAATTGGCGTCCGGTACTGCCACCAGTTATCCTGCCCAACTTTTTATCAAGCAAAACTTTTCTAATCCCCTCTTCTATCGCGGACCTGTCCTTAGGTGTTTCTTCATTGGCTGTTTCTGAGCATTCTACTTTAAGTACTAAGGCAATTGTTCTTGAATAATATAATTTGTAGAAATACTGGGATTTCCAGAATTTGTCAAGACATTAAAAAATATTAAATTTGGCTCATTATCGATGCCCTGATAAATTACAGTGCCATCTAAATTAATATCGGAAGCATAATATCCCTCATGAATATAATTTGTAATATTTCCGATATTGCTTGGGGCCAACAAAACATCGAAAAACACATTGTTTGGATCGTTGTTGCCCCCTTGAAAAATAATTTCCGAATCAGAATTGCTGTTTCCTGCCCACAATCCCATTGTTGTTCCCGTTAAATTTTTCTGTGCATTTATCCCCCAAGTATTGGTGGTGTTTTTGAAATCAACAAGAGTTCCACTACTTAAAGAAATGGATTGAATCGTCATAACTCCCAAATGATTTCTATGACGAAGAGCCACATAGTATTCGTCTGCTGAAAGCGGGAAGCTAACAGCGCTAATGCCATCAACATCCACTACATCACCATCTCTTTGGATCAATGCTGCACGACTTGCCAACACTTGAGAAGAATTTGTTTTTGAACGCAATTCAACTAAAACCCAATCAACTATTGCATTTACTCCTGTTTGGTTCAAAACAGCTTGTGTTGTTTCTTCATTTCCATTGTGTTGAAAAATAGTAGCTGCACTGTATGGTTCAACTAATGGAATGTATCCTTTTTGCCTCAAATCATCGTTCATCAGATTTTGTACAATGTTGTAAGGTCCCTCTAAATTACCTGTTACATTGATTGTTATATTAGAAGAGTTATTATCAGTAAAACATTCATTGTAAAATGCTGTGCTCAACTCAGTACTGGTAGCTAAAACTGCTGTAGAATCCATACAAATACACCTGCCATCATTGAAATTATAAGTCAAATATACCGCATCTGTTTCAAATGCTTTAGAAGCACATTGCTCAAATGTTAAAGAATCACTTGAGAGTGATTGTGATGGATGATTCCAATTAGAAAATAAAACATTTCCACCACTCCAACGGTTAAATCCAGCTACTTGCGTAAAATCACAAGGTTTTAAAAACAAAAGATATAAGGTACCTCCGGCAGCTCCAGCTGCTCCTCCTCCATAGTTTACTGCAATGGTTCCATCACCTCTTAGATCACCAATGAAAGAAATAGAACGTGAGAATCTGTCAACTGGGTCTAATGCAAGTCCAAAACCGCCATCGGAATTGTTAATTCTGTTGTAGGTCTTTACAGTTTTATCAGGATTTAAATACAAAATATAACCCCAACCTTCATTTTGTTGATTGGCACCCGTCATTAAGTCGGGAACTCCATCTCCGTTTAAATCTCCGACTTTGCATAGCGAATGACCAAATTGCGCACCTAGAGTTCCGTTCGGATTGACACCAACTGTTAGAGTGTCTGTAAAGCCATTGAGTCCTTCTGTGATCTTAAGTTTCGAAACCACATCAAAAGAATTATTGTCTAAAGATAAAATCCATATTGCTCCTTTCCCTCCATCAGACTTAAAAGCAGCCACTGCCAGTTCTTTTGTTCCATCATTGTCTATGTCTCCAATCATGGCAACTTCTCTTCCTCCAAATTCGTCTCCTGCAACTAATCCAGTCCCAAAACCACCACTTAAGGGATTGATAAGTTTTGTTTGATTAGAAATAACTTGAGAAGCTGCGTCAAAAAATAGAATTCTAATCGCACCAATATTAGTACCACCAATATCCGAACCTGGATCACAGGCCACCAAGTCAATTCGCCCATCATTGTTTAAATCACCAACCGCAGATAAGCCTTGGGCGGTAATATTTTCGTTTTTCACAAAGTTTTTTACTGTCCCGTCCGCGTTTAAATGTATTATATAAATAGCTCTATTGGGCGGGGCGGGTGCGGATACTGCAATGTCCGGAATTCCATCATTGTCGTAATCGCCAATTCCTGCTACTCCGTAACCGAAAAAATTGCCCGCATTTAAAGTTTCTGAGAAGTCGCCTTCTAGCATAGATATTTTTTGATTGGATTGAACAGTTCCATCGCTATTCATAAAGAGAATGTAAACAGCACCTGCATCTGTTGCTCCATCATCATCTGAACGAGCACCAACAACAATATCTATGATTCCATCACCATTGATATCTCCTGCTTGGTCATGGTCTCGACTAAACCTATCTCCACTTGCTACATTGGCATTAAAGCCATTTGATCCATTTTCGATTTTAAAAAAACCATCTGATCCCCACTGAGTTTTCGTTTGGGCACATGTAAAATTTACTGTAAAAACCAATGTGAGAATTCCCATCAGTTTTATAAATCTTTTGTTCATATTTGTTTTTATTTCTCAGACTCAAATAGAATAAATTCAGACTTAAAACCCTTGATTTCCAAATCTCCTTTCTTTTCACAGTCCTATTTAATTTTTAGTACGTTTTTAGTACATTTTCGAATGTGTCGAATGCATAATGATTTACTAATGGGCTTTTGCTCCTTAATGGCCAACAACTTATAATATTTAGAAAATTACCTTTTCTGAGCATCGTTTATTGGCAATTTCAATGTGGTATGAACCTATTGTCATGAACCAAAACTCCCCATTTAACATTGATCTACGTTATCTATATAACATTGGTTTAGATAGTTAAGCTTAGGGGTATTTTAAAAATTCCTTGTTATAGTAATACGTGAATTATCAAAGGCTTTGATAAACAAATTGGCTGAATTTTAAAATTTGAGAATTGAATGGGCTTTATAAAGAATTTAAAAAAATTGCTTTGCATAGTTTTAAAATTCCAAATTTCAGTATTAGACAAATTATTGCTTTCCTTTGGTGTTTTCACCAAAGAACCTGGTGAACTTTTATGCGAAGCAAAAATGCTTAATTTAAGGGGCATAACTAAATAAAAAATGTCTTTTGGTCATAAGACCAAAAGTAAACGTCATAAGACCAAAAGAATGCACATAAGACCAAAAGAATGCACACAAGACTTTTTTGATTTGAGAAAATGTCTATTATTCTAATTCTAAAATATTAATCTAAAATCTAACGGCTCGTACTTAGATTTTACTGTTCAAAAATCTAAAAAATCGGGCTCTTCCGGTTTTAATTTGTCGTGAGCAATTCTGGCAATATTGGGATGTTCAGAGGAATAATAAATGGGGATTTTTTCTCCTTCGTCGAAACGCTCATATTCCCATCTAGAAAGTAAAATCTTGGCATAGGAATCCTTGTTGTCTTCTGTCATAAATCTCACTTTCATGTGATAGGCCCTTTTAAAACCTTTTCCGTAAATCTTGGTTTTTTTTACTAAAATGGCTTCTGTTAAAACACCATTATCTTTTAATTGTCCAGAATGAAATGAACTGGTTTTGGAGATGAGCATGATTCCAAAAATAAAAAGGGTGCTTATGCAAAATAATGCAGTAATGGTTGGGATTTTATCGAAAAGAACCGGGGCGATCGTTTCTATCGCCCAAACACTTAAAAACAAAGTAATGGCTCCGCCAAATATTGCTAAAAAAATATCGAATCTTTCCTGAATGTGCTCAGGGATGTGGTTAAAAAACAAATCGATGGTCAATAACAATAGAAGTACAGGTGTTATTTTACTATTTATTATTTTTTCGTAAAGCGTTCGTTCTTTGTCCATTTATGAAAATCCAGATTTTAGCATTCCAAATGCCTATCAAATGGGATTCATTAAAGATAAAAAAAAGGCTGCCATTTTCAAGGCAGCCTTTGCAATTTTAATCTTAAAATTTTAACAGAAATGAATCATTATTTCAAATCAAAACGATCCAAATCCATAACTTTTGCCCAAGCCTTGATAAAGTCTTTGACAAATTTCTCTTCCGAATCAGAACTGGCATAAACTTCGCCAATGGCTCTCAAAATTGAATTAGAACCAAAAACTAAATCTGCTCTAGTTCCAGTCCATTTAACAGAACCCGTCTTAACTGAAGTTCCTTCAAAAACTTCCTGGCTGTCATCAACAGACTTCCAACGAACGTCCATGTCCAAAAGGTTAACAAAAAAGTCATTGCTTAAAATTCCAACTTTATCTGTCAAAACACCATGTTTCGCGTTATTGGTATTGGCTCCTAAAACTCTAAGTCCGCCTATTAAAACAGTCATTTCAGGTGCCGTCAAAGACAACAATTGCGCTCTGTCGACCAATAAGCTTTCAGTTGAAACAGAATATTTAGTTTTAAGGTAATTTCTAAAGCCATCTGCAGCTGGTTCCAACACTCCAAAAGACTCGACATCCGTCTGATCTTGTGTAGCATCTACCCTTCCTGGTGAGAAAGGAACCACTGTTGCAAATCCACCTTCTGCAGCAGCTTTTTCAACCGCTGCACAACCACCTAAAACAATTAGGTCTGCCATAGAAACAGGTTTTCCAAAATCAGCTTGAACCTTTTCATAAGCAGCAAACACTTTGTCCAATTGAGATGGATTGTTAACTTCCCAGAATTTTTGAGGTGCCAATCTTATTCTAGCTCCGTTTGCTCCTCCTCGCATATCCGACCCTCTAAAGGTTGAGGCCGAAGCCCAAGCAGTTGAAACCATTTCAGAAACAGTTAATCCAGTATTTAAAAGTTGAGTTTTTAAATCTTTAATAGTGTCATTGTCCAATGTTGTTCCAGTTGATGCTGGAAGTGGATCTTGCCAAATCAATTCTTCTGCTGGAACTTCTGGTCCGTGGTATCTAACTTTTGGTCCCATATCTCTATGCGTCAACTTAAACCAAGCTCTGGCAAAAGCATCTTCAAAAGCTTCAGGATTTTCATAGAAATGACGAGAAACCTTCTCATAAGCAGGATCAAATCTCAATGACAAATCTGTTGTCAACATTGCAGGCTTCTGCTTCTTGGAATCATCATGTGCAAAGGGTACATCTTTTGCATCACCTTTTGCAATCCATTGATTTGCTCCAGCCGGGCTTTTAGTCAACTCCCATTCGTTTTCGAAAAGATTCTTGAAAAACAAGTGCGTCCATTCCGTTGGTTTTTGCGTCCATGTCACTTCCAATCCACTGGTAATTGCATCTCCAGCAAGACCTGATCCATGTGAACTTTTCCAGCCCAATCCCTGCAATTCGATGGCAGCTCCTTCTGGCTCTGCTCCTACCAATCCAGCATCTCCTGCTCCATGCGTTTTACCGAATGTATGACCACCCGCAATAAGCGCAACAGTTTCTTCATCATTCATGGCCATTCTAGCAAAAGTTTCTCTGATATCCTTTGCAGCTGCAATCGGATCAGGATTGCCCTCTGGTCCTTCAGGATTTACATAGATAAGTCCCATTTGAACGGCAGCCAAAGGATTTTCTAAATCTCTTTCTCCTGTGTATCTCTTGTCACCTGCTTCCCATTCTGTTTCAGAACCCCAGTAAACATCTTCTTCTGGTTCCCAAACATCAGTACGTCCACCTGCAAATCCGAATGTTTCGAAACCCATTGATTCCAATGCAACATTACCAGTCAAGATCATTAAATCTGCCCAAGAGATTTTCTGTCCATATTTTTGTTTGATTGGCCATAACAGTCTTCTAGCCTTGTCCAAGTTGCCATTGTCTGGCCAACTATTCAATGGAGCAAATCTTTGCTGACCGGTTCCTCCACCGCCTCTGCCATCTCCAGTACGGTAAGTTCCCGCACTGTGCCAAGCCATTCTAATGAAAAATGGTCCATAATGGCCAAAGTCTGCAGGCCACCAATCTTGTGAATCAGTCATTAGGGCAGTCAAATCTTTTTTAAGACCATCGTAATCCAATGTTTTGAAGGCAGCAACATAATCAAATCCCTCGTCCATAGGATTGGTTTTGCTCGAATGCTGCTTTAATATGTTTAACTTCAAGTGGTTTGGCCACCAATCTTTATTGGTCGTACCACCACCTGCAGTCTTGTGGTTGGTCATGCTTCCATTGTGAAATGGGCATTTACTTAAGTCGCCATTGTTATTTTCCATGAATAAAATTTAATGTTATTTGAATTTGTGCAAATATCGCTGTAATTATGTATTTACAAAAACTATAAAAACCATACAACTATTGACACCATCAATATCTATTACACAAATCAAATATGTCTTGGCTTTAGAAAAAACTGGAAGCTTTAGCAAAGCGGCTGACATGTGCTTTGTAACACAAAGTACTCTTAGTACCATGATCAGAAAAATGGAAGATCAAATAGATCTTAAAATATTTGATCGCAAGTCCAAACCAATTTCTTTGACACAGGAAGGCCAGATGATCATTCATCGATTTAAATTAATTTCTCTGGAGTATGAAAATCTCATAGAACTAATTCAGGATACGAAAGAAGAATTTCATGGAACTTTCAAAATAGGAATCATCCCTACCCTCGCACCATTTCTATTGCCTTTGTTTTTGAATGAAATGGTTAGCAAGCACCCAAATATTAATTTCAGTATAGATGAAATTACGACCAATGATATAATAAGTCGGATAAAGGATAGAGAAATGGATATTGGAATTCTATCTCTCCCAATCAATGACAATGAATTGAAAGAAAAGGAACTGTTTCTGGAAGATTTTCTCATTTACGATGCCAATGCTCCTGCCAATTCTAAAAAGAAATATAAAATCAAGGACATTGACATCAACAGACTTTGGCTGCTGGAAGAAAGCCATTGTCTATCCAATCAAATTGAAAACATCTGTCATCTTCGAAAGAAAAGAGAAATGAACAGCAATTTAGTTTACAACAGCGGCTCCATCCTGTCCCTCATAGAATTTGTTAATATGAATAAAGGGATTACTTTACTTCCACGCTTAGCAACTTTAAGTAAAAACATTATCAACAATAAATTTATTTATAAAATGGAAGACCCACCACCGGTTAGAAAAATTGGAATCATCATGCATCCAAATTTTTCAAAGAAGAAGTTGCTAACCATGATTGAAACAGAAATTAACAATGCAGTAAAACCCATTTTAAAAATTTCAAAAAAAGTCAGGGTTATTAATCCTTTTTGAGGCTTTGGGATTAATAATTTTAATTCTACAGCTTACAGTCTGTTGTAAAAAAGAAAACCAGAAAAGTTAATCAAAGTATTCACCAGTGTGTTAAATCTAACATTGCTTGTCTCCTGCCTTAGTCTCTACCTTAGTATCTGCAGTAGTATCTTCCCTAGTAAAAGCGTCCAATTTCACTTCATAAAACCTTAGAAATGAATAATAAATATAACATTTTTCATTTTATGGGTAGAAAAAGAATATTTTACACGCTAATTACTGAAGAAAACTATCAAATTTCATTACTTATCTAAATCAAAAAAATATGAAAAAACGTTTACTAACCACCTTGGCCGTTTCATTGGCCTTTTTATTCTGCGGCATTGCGATCAATGCCCAGCAAGGAACCTTGACAGGTTTTGTCACTGACGGCCCCGAAACATTGATAGGTGTAACCATCAGCATAGATAATTCCAAGTCTGGTACCATCACCGACTTAGACGGGCGTTATGAGCTCAAATATGCTCCGGGAACCTATAATGTTACTGCTAGCTATGTTGGATATACAAGCTCTGTGCAAGAGGTGACAATTGTCGCAGATCGAACTACAGAGTTGAATTTTCAAATGACGAGTGGAATATCAATGGATGAAATTGTTGTTACAGGAACCAGAGCCTTTGCTAGAACTAATGTAGATTCTCCTGTCCCAATTGACGTGATTGATGTATCGAACCTCACTGCCAAAAGCGGTCAAGTGTCTGTAACTGAAATCATGAATGTTGCAGCGCCCTCCTTTACTTCTCAAAGTCAAACTGTATCGGATGGAACTGACCACATCGATCCTGCTAGTCTTAGAGGCTTGGGGCCAGATCAAGTATTGGTTCTAATTAATGGTAAAAGAAGGCACAATACCTCATTATTAAATATTAATGGAACAGTCGGTGCAGGTTCTGTAGGAACAGACATGAATTCAATCCCAGCCGCTGCTATCAAGAGAATAGAAGTATTGAGAGACGGTGCAGCTGCACAATATGGTTCTGATGCAATAGCCGGAGTAATCAATATAGTTCTTAAAGAAAAAACAGAAGGATTAGAATTGGCAATAACTGGTGGTGCAAACATGAGTAGCTTAGGAAACCATCAAGAAGGTGGAATAGATGGTGAAAAATTGCAAATAGATGCAAGTTATGGTCTGCCTATAGGAGACGATGGTGGATTTATCAACTTTACGGGTTCACTTGGAACTAGAAATCCAGCTTTGAGAAATGCAACCAACCTAGAGCAGTTATTCGATATTGGCAATACTGCTGAAAGAATCTATTTGGATAATAATCCGACAGGAACAATAGCGGACATGACAGGTGATGACTACACAAATATTATTGCAGGACTGCCACAAAATTTTATTGATGCGGGTGCAAGTGAAGATTACAATTTATTAGATGATTTAGAATTGGCGGCTAGAGGACAATCAAGAAGTGATTATAGATTTAAGGTAGGAACATCCAAATTACGTGAAGGAAAAGCATTTGTAAACATGGCCATTCCTTTGAGTGAAACTTCAGAAGTATATGCTTTTGGTGGAATTGGTTCAAGAGAAGGATTGGCTTTTGGATTTTTAAGAGAACCTTGGAGAGCTAGAGCAAATTCTGCTGCCAACTATAATGGATTCCTCCCGGGTATTCAATCCAATATTATTGACAAGTCATTGGCATTTGGGATAAGAGGGACTTATAATGGTTGGGATGTAGACCTCTCTAATACATTTGGTAGCAACAATATGGAGATGACCGTAGTTAATTCCACCAATGCTAGTTTGGGAGCAGCTTCACCATCAACATTTGAGGCGGGAGCATTTGGATTTACTCAAAACACATCCAATCTTGATTTTACTAGAAAATATGAGAATGTTTTGGCAGGTTTGAGAACCTCTTTTGGAGCAGAGTTTAGAGTAGAACAATTTAGCATTGAGGCAGGAGCTCAAAATTCGTATGCGACTTATGATAATAATGGAATTCCTACTGTTGGTGGTGTCGGAGGAGCAACCAATGCACAAGGAGAATCACTACCTGGAACTTCGCAGGTTTACGGTGGCTTTACTCCAAATAATGCATTGACTAAGTCTAGAAATAGTATTGCCGGATATGCAGATTTTGAATTGGATGCTACTGAAAGAATCCTTTTTGCTTTAGCAACAAGATTTGAGGACTTCTCAGACTTCGGATCTACATTCAATTATAAAATAGCGACTAGAATAAAAGTAACTGATAATTTATCATTAAGAGGGGCTTATTCAACGGGTTTTAGAGCACCATCCCTTCACCAACAGTTTTTTAGCAGAAGTAGTACGGTCTTTGATGAAAATGGAGTTGCACAAGAACAAGGCTTATTTACAAATGCAAGTAGAGCTGCAGAGCTAATTGGAATCGACAAGCTAAAAGAAGAAACTTCTCAAAGTATCAGTGTGGGTGCTACTGCAAAATTTGGTGGCTTTAGTCTTACAGTAGATGCTTATCAAATCACCATCGATGACAGAATAATTTTATCAGGTTCATTTGGGGACGGCGATGATCCAGAATTGGCAAGCTTATTTAGAGCCGCTAGTGCCGGAAGCGCTAGATTCTTAGTAAATGCAATTGATACCAAAACACAAGGAATTGACATTGTATTGGGATATAGAATTTCTGCCAATAATGGCCTATCGCTTAACAACAGTCTTGCAGCAACCTTTTCCACCAATGAGGTTGTTAATATTATGGTTCCAGAAAAAATTGCCAATGCCGGTTTATCAGGTGCATTTTTTGACGGACAAGAAGAAGCCTTCTTAACGCTTGCACAACCAAGATCTAAAATTGCTTTATCAAACACCTTGTCATTGGCTAGTGGATTTGATGTTACGCTTAGAAATGTTTGGTATGGCAGCGTTACAGATCCTGATGATTTTGCAGGAGATGCAAGAATAGAGGGGGCTGAGATCTCTGATGATGCAGTTTATGATGCCAAATTAGTAACAGATTTAGCATTGAGCTATGGATTTAATGACAAAATTAGATTAACCCTTGGCGCTAATAACCTATTAGATGTTTACCCTACAGAGAATAGAGCGGGCGGACAATCCAACGCTTCTTTCCCTTATTCAAGAAGAACTTCTCAATTTGGTTTTACTGGAAGATATGCTTTCGTTAGAGCTAATTTTACACTTTAGTTCTTCTAGTCAATAAACAATTGATAGTTAACTTTTATATACTCTGGCAATACTCTTGTCAGAGTATTTTTTATTTCATCCTATCTTACAATAACAGTGGTCGGAAACAAAAGTCAATGACTTTTGTGTGCATTTATATCCAATATATGAATGGCAATAATTTTAAACTGAAATAAAATGACAACAGATTACCTTGAAAGCGTAAAGGCACAATTCAAACATTACAAGACAATTGGGGAAAGGACTTTTGAACAGATTGATGACAAAGGCCCATTTTGGCAGTACAATGAGGAATCAAATAGCATTGCTAATATCGTAAAACATGTTTTGGGAAACATGATGACTCAACTTTAATGATAAAAAAACGTAACTAATCCTAAACAAATGCCTTAGAGCATTGAGGTAGTTATCCTTTGGCCCGCTCAAGTATGGCTTTTTGAGCAGCCATGCTAAAATTTTTCAAATCAATATAAAATGTACAACTTCCTCCTAGCACTAATAAAATAAAAGATGATGAATTCACTCCAGAAGAAGTTAAAACAAAATGAAAAAGTAATTGGATCAATAGCCTCAGCTTTGGCGATCATAATGTTCTTTTCATTGATAGAAATTTTCATCTCCAATCTTAATGGTAAAAGTGAAATATACATTCAACCATTTGCAACTGCAGTAAATGGAATTTTTTGGAGTTTGTATGCTTATGGGAAACAAGATTACTTTCTCCTTATCCCAAATGTACTGGCAATTGTTCTTGGAACACTAACTGTTATTGCAGCCTTTATTTGAATAAAATAAATCGAATTTTTCCTATATTGAATAGACCTTGATTGTTAGCTTAAAATAAAATTTCTATCAAAACACAAGCAATGTTTTTGGTGGTTCACTTGATCTGGTTCGCCAGCCCGGCTTGGGTCAAGCACAAGATGACGGATGGTTCGTGGATGGTTCCTGGTTCAGGGTGGTTTGTTTGGCAGATGTTATGTTGCAGGTGGTTCGCGTGATCTGTTGATGAACATTATATTTGAATCTGACGGCTGGTGATAAGACCAAATAAGCTGTTTTTTGATTTGAATTCAAAATGTGCTGTACTCAATTATTGCACTTAAAATCTAAGGTTCATTCGACACCGTGATAAAATTTAATGTTAACTTTAGACAATGAAAATAGATCAAACAATTTTAGAACGGAAGGGAGCGAGGAAAGCAGAAGATATTCCTGCGGAGGTTTTGAAATTATTGAATGCTGGTAAAATAGAATCTGTCAATCTAACAGAATGGTTGGCAACCGACCAGTTGAAAGTTTTGAAAGTGCTGCTGAAAGAATTGAAAAAAGAAAAACTATTCCCCTCTTTTGAAAAGGCAGTTCTTTCCCAAAAGAAAATTTCAGCGAACAATAACACACGGGTCATCGGCGAGGAGTTTGGTAAAATAATAGATGATGAAAAAATCAAAACTGCTATCAGCAGTCATTCCTCAGATGCAGTAAGATGTTGGGCTTGTTGGGCAATCAGCAGAGGTGATCATCCTGTCAAAAAATTAGCGACGCTTATCAAACCGTTTGCTGGAGATCCTCATTTTGGTGTGCTAGAAGTGGTGATCTTTGCAAGCAAGGATAAATTTGCTGCCGATCTTGAAAAGTCCATTGCTGTGCTTTCAAAGTGGACCAGCTCAAAAGATGAAAATGTGAGGCGATTTGTGGCTGAAGCGTTAAGACCAATTGGAGTTTGGACTAAAAAGATTGCTGCATTTCAAGAAAAGCCTGCTTTGGGATTGCCTTTGCTTGAACCTTTAAATTCTGATCCTTCTAAATACGTTCAAAATTCTGTAGCTAACTGGTTGAATGATGCTTCCAAATCCAATCCGGAATGGGTTCAGAAAATTTGCGATAAATGGGCCAAAGATTCAGACAGCAAAGAAACTGCTTATATTGTTAAACGTGCATTGCGAACGATAAATAAGTAAACAATCCGATTAAAA
>CALBCY010000026.1 GCA_937927195.1 uncultured Chitinophagales bacterium | reverse complement strand
TACTGCATCATTTGATGATGGTTCATGTGAGTTAGGAAATACAGCTTGTCCAGATCCATGTAATGTGATCTTTGGATGTACTGATCCTGCTGCATGTAACTATAGCGCAATTGCTACTTGTGATGATGGAAGTTGTGATCTTGGTGTAGTTGGTTGTCCTGATCCGTGTAATGCGATTGAAGGATGTACTGACGCAGGAGCTTGTAACTACGATCCAGCAGCAAACTGTGATGATGGTTCATGTGAGTTCTTCAGCTGTTTGGTTGATGTTGCTTTAGTTAAATCTATCGCAAACGACGAAGTAGAAGTTGGACAACCAATCACATTTACACTTGATGTAAGTAACCAAGGTCCTGGTGTAGCCACTGGAATTATGGTTGAAGATATTTTACCAGCTGGGCTTGACTACGTAAGTAGTCAGCCTAACGCTGGATCTTACAGCAACATTTCTGGAGTATGGAACATTGGAACACTTGGTGTTGGAGAATCTGCTAGTTTAACAATTGTTGCTACTGCACCTGCAGCTGGAACATTCTTGAACATTGCTGAGGTTATTTCAACCAACGAGCAGGACATTGATTCAGCTCCAAACAATGATGATGGAGACCAGTCAGAGGATGATGAGGACAATGCAAGTGTTGAGGTTTCGGATGCTGATGAATTCGGTTGTACGAACCCTGCTGCTTGTAACTACTCTGCTACTGCTACAGTTGATGATGGTTCATGTGATTTAGGAAATACAGCTTGTCCAGAGCCATGTAATGTGGTCTTTGGATGTACTAATCCTACTGCAACGAACTACAACCAATTTGCAACTTGCGATGACAACTCTTGTATTTTTGACGAAGGTTGTACTAATCCAGATGCTTGTAACTATGACGCAACTGCAACAGTTGATGATGGTTCATGTGATTTCGGAGTAGCTGGTTGTCCAGATCCATGTAATGCAATTGAAGGATGTACTGATCCAGCTGCTGATAACTACAATGCAGCAGCAAACTGTGACAACGGAACTTGTTCTTATACTGGTTCAATTGGAGACTTTGTATGGTTCGATACAGATGGAGACGGTGTTCAGGATCCAGGTGAATCAGGTATTGCTGGTGTAACGGTTACATTAACATTCCCTGACGGTTCTACTGCAACTATGACGACTGGTCCTACAGGTCAATACTTGTTTGACAATCTTCCAGCTGGTGACTATGTAGTTACTGTTGGAAATGGTCCTACCGGTACTATCTTAACTACTCCTGGTACAGACAATGTATCTTTAGGAGCTGGTGAAGATTATGTAGATGCTGACTTTGGATTTGATGCTGAAGAATTCCCAGGCTGTACAGATGCAACTGCTTGTAACTATGACTCAAATGCTACTGTTGATAATGGTACATGTGATTTCGGAGATTTAACTTGTCCAGAGCCTTGTAATGTAATTTTAGGATGTACTAATCCTTTAGCTACCAACTACGATGCTGCTGCAACATGTGATGATGGAACTTGTAGTTTCACAAATGGATGTACAGATGCAACTGCTTGTAACTACAATGTAAATGCAACTGTTGATGATGGTTCATGTGAATTTGGAAATGCTAACTGTCCAGAACCATGTAATGTGATTCTAGGATGTACTGATCCAACAGCATGTAACTACGATGCATCTGCAACTTGCGACAATGGAACATGTGATCAAGGAGCATTAAGTTGTCCAGAGCCATGTAACCTAGTATTTGGTTGTATAGATCCATTGGCAACAAACTACAATCCGGAGGCTACTTGTAATGATGATTCATGTACATATGAAGAAGGATGTATTGACCCAACTGCTTGTAACTACAGTGAGCTAGCTATTACTGATGATGGTTCTTGTACTTACGGTGTTGCTGGTTGTCCAGATCCATGTAATGCAGTTGAAGGATGTACTGATCCTGCTGCTTCTAACTACAATCCTGCTGCTAATTGTGAAGACGGATCATGTACTTTCCTAGGTTCAATAGGAGATTACGTTTGGTTCGATACAAATGGTGACGGTGTACAGGATGGAGATGAGTCAGGTATTGGTGGAGTAACGGTTACTCTTACTTACCCTGATGGTTCAACTCAGTCAATTGTAACGAATGCTTCTGGAAACTATGTATTCACAGGATTGAATCCTGGTAACTATACTGTTACTGTAGGTTCTGGTCCATTTGGAACAATCTTGTCAACTTCGGGTGTTGATAATGTGGTTCTTGGAGCAGGTGAAGGTTACTTTGATGCTGACTTCGGATTTACTGCTGAGCCAGTTCCTGGATGTACTGATGTAACTGCTTGTAACTACAATGTAGATGCAACAGTTGATGACGGTTCATGTAACTTTGGAACGGCAGGTTGCCCAGAGCCATGTAATGTGGTATTAGGTTGTACTGATTCTGATGCTGTTAACTATGATCCATCTGCAACATGTGATGATGGTTCATGTGATAACTGCCCAGACCAAACTGAACCTTACTATGCATGTACTGGTCCAATAACGCCAACTGTGCTTTGTGCTCAGTTCTGTTCATTGGGTGATGATTATGCTGTTAGTGATGTTAACTCATTGTTCAACTGTTCTGTTAGTATTGTATCTGATACTTGTATCCGTTACACGCCACTTCCAGGATTCGAGCAAATCGGTCAGGATACTGTTGAGATCATTGCTTGTAACCCAGCTGGTCTTTGCGATACTGCGATTTATGTAGTATTGGTTGGAGATTGTGGTGGTGGTGGAAACCAGTCACCTGATGCTCTTAACGATGCATCTGAAACTCAAGCAGGTCAGTCTACTACTATTACCATTATGGGTAATGATTCTGATCCTGAAGGAGACTTGATTAGCTTATGTCCACAGGTAACTGATGGAGATGCAATCAATGGTTCTGTTATCTTCAATAATGATGGTACAGCTACTTACACACCTAACGCAGGTTTTGTAGGATTGGATGTATTCTCTTACACGATTTGTGATGGAAATGGAGGAATGGATCAAGCGATTGTTACGATTACTGTAACACAGTCAAATGCTTGTAATCCTGATTACTCTACTTGTACATTGCCTTCATTGATTTCAATTGTACCAATTGAATTGTGTGTTGAATTCTGTAATCCTAATGTAACTATCAATGATAGTATTGATGCAAGTGGATATGCAATTGGTCTTACACCATTATTGTTCGATTGTAGTCTTGAAGTTACAGCTCCAAACTGTTTCACTTACTTGCCATTGCCTGGATTTGGTTCTTCGCAAGCAGCTCAGGAAATTATCCAAGTTGATGGATGTGATGAATTCGGTAACTGTGAAACTGCATACATCGGAATTACTGTTACTCCTGATTGTGAAAACCCAGGAGATGGTATGAGAGTTGCTCCAGAGGAACAAGCTACTGAATTAAATTCAGCAGTTGAAGATCTAAGAATTGCAAACATCATCACTCCTAACTATGACGGAGTTAACGATGTATTCGTAATCGAAGATATGTACACTTTGGGTGATGCTTCTATCGAGATGGTAATCTTCAATAGAACAGGAAGCGTTGTTTATAACACTAATGCATTTGAAAGCGAATATGGCTGGAATGGATTAGAAGGAAATAACGGAAATGCACTTCCAGAAGGAACTTATTACTATCAAATGAGAGTGATATCTGCAACAGGTGACGAAGTTACCAGAACAGGTTTCATCGAATTGAGAAGATAAGATCTCTTTTGAGAAGGTGTGCTGATTAAGTTCAGTATACTTAATCCCCCCATCCGCCTTCGGCGGGTGGGGGGATTTTTTTTTGCAATCGGTGTTGGGTGTTTGTGTATGTTTAATAGGCCTTGATATGTTTATCAGCTAAAGACCCAGCACAAAGGATAGAAGCGGTTACAAAGCGCTGATATGAGTTTGTGAAGTAGGGAGGCTTGAAGGCTGAGTGATAGCGAAGACAAAAGGCGACCATACGGAACAACTCAGAGCAGGGTTTTGTTTGAGCGGATAGCCTGACCCACAGGGGTGCCCAAATATTGGCTATCCGATTTCCGAGATCAGATATCTGGTTTCCGATATTTGGTTTCCGAATTCATACCTGATATACTGTCAGGAACAGCAGCTTTTGCCACAGGTCCAGGTGGATTAATAGATGTTACGATGTTGACGGTTGAAGCAACTTACACATTGACTTTGAACTACGAAGAAGATGGTTGTTTGGGAGTCCCAGTCAAATGCACTTTCAAGGCTGTTGTTATAAACGAGGCTGATGGTGGATCATTTGGAAATTAATAAGACCTAAAAATAAACAATTGGTTTTGTATTATATTTAAGCCCGAAGCGAATAGATGTTTTGCTTCGGGCATTTTTTTTGTTGTATTGTTTTGAAGGCTCGATTTGCCGTCGGTTCTTGGGGATTGGGTAGTCAGACAGGTAGGCGAGCCTAAGCACAATTTAGGAACTCCTTTTCTGTCTGGATGTTAAATTTTCTCTCGATGAAAGCCACCTTGTATCATTCTCAAAGCCAGTTTGCCATTTTTTTTGACGACGGTTGGAACGGCTATCAAGGTGTTGCATTTATAGCAATGTATGTTGGGAATCTCAGATTTTGTATTGGCCTCATTTAGTTTTTCCATGATTGCTTTGGGGGCATCGTAAATACCCGATACATAACAGCGAAGCAATGCGCCTTTTCCATTTTTTCTATAATTGTACAAATGTTCAGAGCATTGGCCACAAGTGATTTTATACAATATGGTTTTGTCGCTTTTTTTCTTTTTAGCCATTTTCTGTTTATTCTAAAACAAGCTTCTGAACAGTTCTTCTACTGTGGTGATTTCTTCTAATTCAATGTTGAATTTACTTTGTGTAATGCCTTTTGTATTTGCTGAAATGTAAATTTTTTCAAAGCCCAGTTTCTCCGCTTCCAGGATTCTCTGATCGATTCTTGCGATGGTTCTAACTTCTCCTGACAAACCAACTTCTCCCGCAAAACAATGATTGGAGGGTATGGCCACATCCTCCAAAGAGGAAAGCAAGGAAGCGATAATGGAAAGGTCAATAGAGGGGTCTTCAACTTTCAATCCACCAGCAATGTTGATGAAAATATCTTTATCGCCCAATCGGAAGCCGCAGCGTTTTTCCAATACTGCTAAAAGCATGTGCAGCCTTCTCAAGTCAAAACCGGTTGTTGATCTTTGTGGCGTTCCATAAACAGCTTTGCTGACCAATGCCTGCGTTTCGATCAATAGCGGTCTTAAGCCTTCCATTGTCGCAGCAATACTGATTCCACTGAGGTGATTCTTATTTTGAGTGATCAGCAGTTCTGATGGATTGCTTACTTGTCTCAATCCATCTTGCTGCATTTCATAAATACCAATTTCAGAAGCGGAACCAAATCTGTTTTTAATGGTCCGAAGTAAACGATAGGTGTGGTGTCTGTCGCCTTCAAATTGGAGGACGGTATCAACGATGTGTTCCAAAATTTTTGGTCCAGCAATGTTTCCGTCTTTGGTGATGTGCCCAATCAGGAATACCGGAATGTTTGATTCTTTGGCATAACGTTGAAATTCGCCGGCGCATTCTCTGATTTGAGAGACAGATCCGGCGGTAGATTCTATGTAAGGTGACCGCAAGGTTTGAATGGAATCTATGATGCAAAGTTCAGGTTTGATCTTATTGAAATATTTGAGAATTTTATCGGTGCTGGTTTCGGTCATCAGATAGCAGTCCTGATTTTTTATTCCAATTCTATCCGCTCTCATTTTGATTTGCTGCTCGCTTTCTTCTCCGGAAACGTAGGCAATTTTTGTGCCTTGCAATTGAATGGCAATCTGCAACATGAGGGTTGATTTTCCGATGCCTGGTTCTCCACCAATTAAGACCAATGAGCCGGGCACAATTCCGCCGCCCAACACTCTGTTCAATTCATTGTCTGGTGAAATGACTCTACTTTGCTCTTGGGCTTCAACGTCTGCAAGAATGATCGGACCATGCTTGGTACTCAATCCTGTAGTCGTTTTTTTGTTGGATTCAGGTTTTGTTACTACTTCTTCTACGAAGGTATTCCATTCGTTGCAAGAAGGGCATTTGCCGACCCATTTTGCGGATTCAACCCCGCAGGATTGACAGTAGAATCTTGTTTTTACTTTTGCCATGGTTTTTTTTAAGCTATTGGCCTTTGGCTATTGGCCGTTGGCTTTTGTTTTGGTACGGCCTTTGGCCTTTTGGTACGTTAGCCTGCGGCTGCACTTTTAGTACATTCGCCTTCGGCATTTTTGTTGGTACGTCTGCAATTAGCCAATGGCTAATTTTGACTGTTGGATTATTTTTATGCTTTTCACTGTTGGTCTTGAATCTTTGGTCTGCCATCAATGTTTTCAACTGAAAAGCAAACCCAAAAGGTGCCACTGGCACGGATCGCCGTCCGACCTACCCAACAGCTGTGGATGTGTTAGCACCGTCGCGCTCTAATACCGATATTATCCAATACCCATCGAATTCCGAAAACCGAATTCCGAAAACCCAAAAAGCCCTTGCAGTCCTCAAGTATGAATTGCTAAAATATTGGAATTTTTTGGAAAATGCCTTTTTTTGATGAGATCAAAAATGCCATAGATCATTTTTCCCGTGTAAATTGGTTCCAATTGGATATGCTGCTTGTCTTTAAAATCGAAAATGAAGGAAAAAAGTTCCCTATTGGTTTTTGCATAACCGCCAAAATGATAATGGTTGATCAATTCGAAGTGGGGGAGGCTGTCGGGCTGGTCGATGGATAACAGTTTTGCGATGTCTGTTTTTAGAAAATTAGCATTTTTAAGAGCTGGAAAACCAAGGATTTTTTGTTGAGTTTTATTGGCAGCGATCATTCCTGCGATGGTTCCACCTGTTCCAATAGGCGCACAAATATAATCCATAGACGGGTCAATCTCATCCATTATTTCCTTGCAGCCCGTTACGGCTAGCTGATTGCTTCCACCTTCAGGGATTAAATAAAAACTTCCGAATTGTGATTGGAGTTTTTCTTTGAAATCAGTCTTGTTCTTTTCACGATAATCACTTCTACTGATAAAATGGAGTTGCATGCCTTGTTCTTTGGCAAATGTCAAAGTATGATTGAGTGCCTTTTGCTCTTCTCCACGAATGACACCAATGGTTTTGAAATTAAATGCTTTTCCCGCTGCGGCGAGTGCATGAATGTGATTTGAAAAAGCGCCACCGAAGCTCAGAAGGGTTTCTTGCTTTAGTTCTTTTGCTTCGATTAAATTATACTTTAGCTTCCGCCATTTGTTTCCTGAAATGTGTGGATTGCCAGGAATGACTTCAAGTAAATCTTCCCGTTTGATGAAGAGCTTGACTTTTGCTTTATCAAGGATTGTGTCCTTGATTTCTTGAATCGGAGATGGTTTGGTTGCGAACATTAAATGTTATAGAATTATTTTTTAATCAAAAATCTATTCCGGATATTAAAAAGTTTAAGAACTCCTAAATCTAAATAAAGGACAAGTTTGAAACAATTGCATTCTGGCATGAAGTATGTTTTTTACTCAAATTGAACCCAATCGGCATGACCTGTAGTCGTTGCGGCAAGCTTCTCTATTTTTTGACCATCCTTGTATTGAATTGTTTGAACGGGCGTATCTGTTGTTTTGTGTTTTTCCTTCCATGCCTTAATGCCTTCAACACCTAAGTAGAGGAGGTGGTATTCTTTTCCCAATTCATCCATCAAGTTATAGAATTCTTGTCTTTCTGGTTTTTTAAATTGGTACAGTGCATGTGTGTGGAAAACACAAAGAGCTTCGTCCTTTGGGAGCGATTGGATGGTTTCCTTAAAAAAAGCAGTTGTCTTCCCTTTTCGGTATTCCAGTTTGTTTTCTGTAGCTAGTTCGATGGCTTTGTTCATTCTGCTGATGCGCTTGGAATGGTCTGGCCATATTAATGCTTTTAGCCAATCAGCATCTTTTTTAATTCTTAGATCAAGTGGATTGATATCGATACCAATACGTCGGTTGATTTTGGGAGGCTTTTGAAACTGCGGGAAAGTTTTTCCTTTTAAGGCTGTCTTGACTATGATAGGACTGTCGCCAAAATTGGATCCATTCGTACTGTATGTATATTGGTAACGATCAAACAACAAATTGAGTCCAGCACTGCAACCTATGTCTACGATGTTTAATTTGTCTATTTTTTCGTGAAATGCGAAACTGGAAATGATCGGAAATAGATAGGCGCAACGATTGATTGCATTGGTTTGGACCATTTTTGTTTCGAGAATGGATTTGATTTCAGTTTCATTGTTTTTGCAAAATTGTTTGAAGAGTGCGAATCCTGATTCATCAAGAGACAATGGATTGTCAGAAATGGAAGGATAATACTTTGCCAAATCTGCTGAAGGTTTTTGAAGCAACAAATATTGGACACTAGCAAAGATAAGGTTGGCCATGGGTTGACCTTGTGTGCTGTGAGCCGCCAGATTGAGTAAGTAATCATCTTTGGCAAGATGCAGTGCCAACTGAAAGTAAAAGGGTGAATTGATGCTTGGTTCGGCTGCTGCCCAATTTAAAAAATAGTCTCGAATCTCTTCTTTAGAATGATGAAGGTAGTTTTTCATTTAAATTAATTTTATAGTTCGATGGCTTAGAATTGAGCTGGACTATCTGAAAGGTTGCTTTGAAGAAAATCTTTTGACAAAAGCAATTGTATGTTTTTTTCTACCAATTCTCCCATAGAATTTAGTTTTAAGAATTCTTTGTTTTTGTGATGTTTGGCCAATTCTTTTTTTAGTTGATCTACTTTGGCTTTTGGAGCGAGGGTGTCTTTTTTCATCAATTCCAGTAAATCCTCAACTCTTTCCTTGGATGCTTTGTAGCGGATTCCGATCAGGCTTCGTTCTTCCAGTTGGTATTGCCTTACTGTTTCGGGTTTCATGTGTTTGATTCCCAGAAAAATAATTGGATTGTTTTCTTTGAAATATTGGGGTAGATAGAAGTTCATTCTGCCTTCGTAAGATTGTTGATCAAAGTCGATGGCTCTCATTCTATATTGAAGGCTCTCAATATCTGGGGTGATGTCGACCACATAATTGTAGGAGCGCATATCGCCTAGCAGTCGGACAAAGCAGCGTTCGTTGAATTTTACAAACTCCTTGGCGATACGAATCTGATTGAATTTGCTTTCTTCTAGATTTTTTAGGATAAAATCATCGCCGGGGATCCCTGCGATGTGTTCTTCGATCAGGGTATTTTTATCGTACATGTACATTACACTGTTGGGTGAAAGTGTTTCTTCCAATTCCAATCCGTAAATTCTGGATGCATCGGCTACTTTGACATAAAAGTGGTCGTAGTTGTCATTGAGTCGGTTGATTATTCTGATTCTGAAAGGCTTGCTGTTTCCAAAAGTACAGTAGTCAACGCGAGAAACGGTGAGGTGTTTTAGTATATCTTTGTCGCCATCTGCTTTGAGCAAAGTATAGATATATGTCAAAGACTCAAACAATTCTATCATATCAGATTCCTGATAATAAACTGTTTGCCAAAGGGTGTCTTCCCCTTTCGCATTCAGCAAGCTGATCGATTGATTGAAGCGCAATAAGTCGTCGTATTGAAGAGGCAGAGGAATATTCCTATTGTAATTTTTAAGGTAGGAACTGAAATTTTCATTTACCTTGAAGAAGAGTTTTTTCTTTGAAGGGACGTTGATGCCAGTATTATTTTGTTGCATAATATTTGGGTTTGTAACAGTACAAAGTAATAAGTACGAAGATTTTAGTACAAAGTACAAAGTAACAAGTCCGAAAACAAAATGACTATTTTTTCCAGAGCTTTATTGCTTGATAATAAAAATGTTTCATCTCATAAGGACTTTGTGGTACTTGTATCTACAATAAGTCCCAAAATGAGAATATAATTCAAATTTTAATGATAAAATTTTCGACTCAAGGAAAAATGATTTATGTTTGACGCATAGATTGAAATCCTGTGCAGATAGCGTTATTTATATAAATCTAACATTTTTAATATTGGAGACAAGCTCGGATAGTCAAGGGCGGGCCTCAGTCCATAATTTATTATGGATCTCAATTTATTGAGCAAGGGGATTACCGACATTGTTTGGCAGCTCCATTCATGTCCTTTTGGAGATTTATGACAATCTCTGTTATCTGTTAGGGTTTCATCTATTCTTTTGTACGCTTCGCTTTTGGTACGGTGCTTCGCACCTGTTGGTATATTTGGCTGCGCCATAATTTTTAGTACAGCTTCAAATTAGCCTATGGCTAATTTTTGCTTGTTAGATTCTTTAGTCTTTTTTATCTCACAATTTATTTTATTGGATCTCTTTTAGGTTGTTCATACACAAAACGATCATTCACTTAATTATTGATGTGATTAATTTGAATAGAGTAAATCGACGTTAAAATGGGTTTGATTGAAAATGAGATTAAAAATTCTGAGTTTTCCATTGGATCCGATTCCATTAGATCAGTGGGCGTTTCATCTTGCTTGACATCATAACTATGGAGAGGTATAAATTTTTTTACAAAGATAATTAGCAAAACTCAATGTCCGATTTTTTGTCATAACTTGAGGTCCGACGACATTCTCTCATTCATATATTCACTCCTCTTTCCAGTTTGTTTTGAAATTCACCAATCCTTTATAATTATAGACCAACAAAAGGCAAGCGATTAGAACGCCAAAGGCCAATATGTAAAAATCTAAATAGGTCCGTTCGGTGAAATAGACCAAAGAGAATATTCCAATAAAAAATATTCGTTGGAGGACATTGATGATTTGAAAAATTGAGGAGGCTCTTCCAATAACAGAATTTGGAATGTGTTCCAGCAAGTAAATAACCCTCATTATTCTTGAGCCAGAATTGGAAATGGCTAAAAGGAAAAGTATAAAAAAGATATATTTCAATTCAGTATTATATCCAAGCATTAACAAAGCAATTCCACCCAAAGCACTTAGGGCGATGTTTCCAAAAACGGTGGTGGTTTTGTTGAATATATATCGAATAGATAAGCCAGCTCCTAGTGCTCCCAGGGCATAAAACATTTCACTCAAAGCATAATCATGTCCAGTTCCCCCCAAGGCAGTTTTGATGTGATTGGGCATTACCAAATAGTTGGTGACCATGATGGTTACGAAAATAAAATAGGCGGCATTTCCGAAAATGAAGAGCAGAGGATTGGCTTTTAAAAAGCGAATGCCGGTACTGATTCTTTGTTTAATGCTACCCGTCTCAATTTTTCTAACAATGGTGGCTTTGTATTTTATTAATGAAATTAAAAGAAAGGATAAGAAATAAGTTATGCCATCCATGATGAAAATTTCAGACAAGGACCAAGCTTCTATTTTAAAGGGAATATTGAAATTTAATCCGAATAATTGAGTAGGTCCACCTGCCACTCCTGACAACAAAACTGCCGCCAAAGCTCCTGCACCCATCGAAGTTAATTGCCCTTGAATCTCCAACCAGGAACTTATTTTGCTATAATTCTCTTTTTCTATTATCTCCTGTGAGAAAGCATAAAGGGTCGGGTAGTGGAGATTGTATATAAAAAAGGTAGTAGCAAAACATACAATAATTTGAGGAAGGCTAGGGACTCCACCAGCAAACCACGAACTTATTCCAATGCTTAAGAAAGTCAAAGCGCCCCATAAATTTTCCATTTGGAACAATCTTTTGCGGTTGTAGCGATCGACCAAGGTTCCTGCGATGGTGCTCCAAAATAAAGAAACGCAGGTGACACCAAGATAGATGCTGCCAAAAAGGCCTGGACTTTCGAGTGTATCGGTAAAATACCATGGAATGGCGATCATGCTGACTCCTTGAGAGAAACCTGAAATCGTATTGGCAGTAAAAAGGAAGCCGAGGGCTCTAAGATTCTTCATTAATGAATTAATTCTGGATAATTGATGTTAGTTTGTTAGAATGTTAGATATTCGAATCAGCTAAATTTTTCACAAAACATTTAGATTGTTTTTGGGTTGGCAAATCTAGGGCATAAACTGTATTATCCAATAATCAAACCAAATTAAGAACTTGTATCGACAAAAATTTAAAAAAAGAATAAGCAAAGAAGTGGCTCAACGAAAGTTGGAGCATTACTGTGCTTATCAGGAGCGTTGTCATTCTGAGGTAAAGAAGAAACTAAGCGACTTAGGTTTTTGGGGCGACTGGGCTGAAGAAATTATTCAGAAACTAATCGATGATAACTTTTTGAGTGAGGAACGATTTGTAGGCAGTTATTGCCGGAGCAAATTCAAATACAAAAGATGGGGAAAGCTAAAAATTGTGCGGAAGCTTCGAGAGAAACGATTGAGTAAATCTATGATTGATTTTGGTTTGAAAGAAATTGAAGAAGAGGAATATTGGAAGACTTTGAATTATTTGTTTGAAAAAAAATCGACGACTCTCAAAGAGGAGGACCCAAGGAAACGGAAGAAAAAAATTCTGGACTATTTAACTCAGAAAGGATATGAGTCAAGCTTGATCTGGAAGGTTTTGAATGAACGCTTGTTATGAGAGGCTATTGGCCTTTGGCTTTTAGCCTTAGGCTTTTTTTTGCTGAATCAATTTGTTTATCAATTCAATTGTCTGGATAAATCCTTTTTTGCTTCCGAAGCGATTGATTAAGGTGGTAGGCTATTGGCCTTAGGCTTTTAGCCTTTGGCGTTTTTTTGCTGAATCAATTTGTTTATCAACTCAATTGTCTGGGTAAATCCTTTTTTGCTTCCGAAGCGATTGATTAAGGTGGTAGGCTATTGGCCTTTGGCTTTTAGCCTTTGGCTTTTTTTTGCTGAATCAATTTGTTTATCAATTCAATTGTCTGAATAAATCCTTTTTTGCTTCCGAAGCGATTGAAGATTTTTAGTTGGCCTTCTTTGGTTTCAATGATCATTCGATCTGATTTATTGTTTCCGCTTTGTCCACCTGCACCACGACCGAAAAGAGCCAAAACAATTAAGAAAGGCCAGTCGATTTTTCCTTTAGAAAATTCTATTCTTTTTATTTCATCAAAAATAAAGCAATGTTGCTCATTGTACTTTTTGATTATTCCCTTTTTTTCAATAACAAATTGGCCCTTAAAAACCTTAATGATGGGGATTCTTTTGTACAGAATAACCAAAACTGCAAGCACATTAAATGGTAGCATAATGGGTAGGTAAAAAACAAATATGACTGGACCGAGAAAGAAAAGTTTTAGAATGCACAAAATGAATGGTAATAAACAAAAAGTAAATAGCAATACTTGAAGTGTGCAACTCCCTTTGTGGGTTTGAATCGGAATTATATCTTTTGTCTCAAGAGTCATTTATTTTATAAAACCAATGATATCTAATTTAGTTCCAAATCATCATTATCTGCAGATATATTTTGGCTCAAAGTAAAGCCAGTGAATTAGTAGAAGCTGGATTTCAATGCCAACCTTTCAAGGGACCGGATCGTAACCATGTCCACCCCAGGGATGGCATCTGAGGATTCTTTTTGTTCCCAGGTAAATTCCTTTAAAGATGCCATGTTTTTCGATGGCTTCTATTGCATATTTGCTGCAGGTAGGATGGTAACGGCATGATTGGCCCAACATCGGTGAAATGAAAAGACGGTAGCCCTTTATTGGGAGAATAAAAATTGATTTGATTAATTTACTCAACATGATTTGTCAAATACTTGAGGCCCTTGATTAATGAAGCTTCGATGAGCTCGAAAGACTCCTTTTCTCTACTAGTATACAAAATCATAATGGCCAATTGCTCGTCCTCTTTCAACGAATCGTAGAGTAAAAACTTGTTTAACCTGAAAGCTTCTTTCATTCTGCGTTTAAGCAGGTAGCGGTCAACTGCATTGTTGAATTTACTTTTTGGGACGGTGGTTGATATTTGGGCTGGACTTGGTGCGGGAAGTTCACATTTCATCCAAACCAAACGAATTGGGAAAAATGACTTGGATTTGCCATCGCTGAACAATTCTTTTATTATCCGACGGCTTTTGAGTCGCTCCTTTTTTTTGAAACTAAGCCGTCTTTGAAGCATATTGATTTGTTTGTTCAATGTATCCAATAGAAAGTACAAGCCTATTAACTGGGTTCTATGAAAAGCCAAAGCTTAGTCGAAGAACTACCCTAATAAATACAAAAAGGCATAAAACAGGTGTTTATACACTTGTTTTATGCCAAATATAAGATAACTGCTTAATTAAAAGCAGATAAAGTATTACTTAAGTTTTCTTTCGTCAGAGACAGTCAAACTGTGTCTGCCTTTCTTTCTTCTTAAAGCCAAAACTTTCTTTCCAGCTTTAGATGATGATCTTTTACGAAAACCATGCTTATTTTTTCTCTTTCTCCTTGAGGGTTGAAATGTCCTTTTCATATCTACCTTTATTTAAAATTCGGACTGCAAAGATACAGTTTTTATTAATAAGTAGCGCAAAACAAGAAAGTTTTTTACTAAACAAGGGGCTTTTTTTTAAAATGGGAGGCTTGGTTTAATCAATGGATCTTCGACCAAATACCAATTTGATGAACAGATTGGTGAATATCAGATTGTTATCTGCTTCAATCATGATGGGGACTCTTTTATAGTAGGCATTGACCATGGCCCCAACTTCTAGTGCTTTGATGGTTTCTCCAGTATTGGCCCAATCAAATAAAAAGCTGAACTTGCCTTGTGCACCAGGAACTGGCTGAATCTCATTCAATCCATAAACAAAACTGGAACCTGAGTAAATTCTAGTTTCATTCAAAAACAAATCGGCCGTATAATCTTCTTCGTCCGATGAATATCTAATATTGACGGAATTGTTGTCAAAGCCTTTTACAAGCAAATAGTAGGGCTTTAAAATGCCTAGTGAAGCTCCTAAGCTATAGGTTATTGAAACCTCGACTCCATTTTTTCGTCCTGTTTCGGCAATTACTTTGTGTCTACCAAAATTGAGGTTGATGTTGTAAAAGTTATTCTGTTTGCCGTATTGGTAAGACCTTGCATTACCCGTTCGATCTGATAATCGGCTCAATTGACGGGATTGTTTGGCGTGTTTAATCTCCAATATTTCAATTTCCCAGAATTTCTTTTTGGAGCGGTTGATTATTTTGGATTTTGCCAATGACAATCCGTAACCATGGGTATGCAATTTCACCCCAAACCTCCATTCTTTAGAATAGACAAATTCCTGTTCGACGTTTTTTAAGGTGGTCTGTGCCATAAGTGAGTTACTTAGGCAGGTACCAATCATAAAAAGGAATATGGTAAAATATTGTTTCATTGTTTTTTAAACAAGCTCATAGATAAATTGATTGCAAAATTCATTTGTCTATCCCTAAATTAACTGAAAATTATCAATCTTTGTTGCAGGAAACTTTATTATAACGGACAAAAACCAGAATTACAGAAAAAATAACTGTAATTCTTCCAATATACTGGTCAGAATAAGCTTTTGGCTAAACATTAGGTGCGTTTTTGCTTTTTATATTTTATATAAATAAAATTGAAAATGGGAGTAACTGCAAAGATAGAATATCAGGGTAAATTGAGAACAAGTGCTGTTCACTTGAAGTCTGGGAATGAAATTTTAACTGATGCACCCGTTGACAATCGGGGAGAAGGCAAGGCTTTTTCGCCAACAGATTTAATGGCTACTTCTTTAGGTGCTTGCATCTTGACCATTATGGGCATTAAGGCCATGGATTCAGGTATTGATATGGAAGGAGCCACGGCGGAAGTAACGAAAGTAATGGCTGCAAATCCAAGGCGAATCGCTGAGATTCATGTAGTGATCACGATGCCTGAAAAGGAATTTACAGATAAGGAAAAGAAATTGTTAGAAGCTGCAGCACATCATTGTCCAGTGGCGAATAGCCTTCATCCAGATTTGAAGGAAACGATTGAGGTCATTTTTGCTTCTTGAATCCTTTTCCCAATCAGGAGATGTCTAAAATTTGATAAAAAAAATGGCAAGTACCGAATAGGTTCTTGCCATTTTTTTAAACAGGAGATTTTCATCTCCAAACTTCCTTTCTTTTTTAAGCGATTGCTTCTTCCATGCTTGATACAGAAATTCCACTGTGTGAATCTGCATAGATGGCTTTTCCTCCTTTGATCAAAAGCATTTGAGGAGATTGATGTTCTACACCAAACTTGTTGGCTATTTCGTTTGAAATTTCACGAAAAGCAATCAAATCCAGGTAATAGACCTGTACTTGCTGATCTTCGAAATTCCACGACCTTTCCAAACGGCTTTTAGCCATAGAGCTGATAGAGCATCTGGTGCTGTGTTTGAAAATTGCAACAGGAACTTGATGTGAATCTTGTATAATTTGATCCAATTGTTCTATTGAATTTAATGTTAACCAGTTCATGATATAAGTATTTATTTATCCCCAATACCTAATCAAAAGTATATCGAGCATATTTTTTGCAAAAATTTGAATGCTTGATTATTAAAATGTTAAACTTAGCCAAAGCTAATTTTAGCAATCTTTTTGCAATTCAACTTGTGTATCTGTATCAGTGATTTTACCTGGGCAACCTGACTTGTGACAAGATGTAAGGCCTAATATTGTAAAAGCTAGACATACCGTCAAAATTCTAAATCGATTTTTCATTTTATTATAATTTACTTTTTTTAAATATTACGTTAATAATTTGGCTGTTGTTTTCAATTTTTTATGAAATAGCCACTCATAAGACGTTTTTCTTTGTTATTTATGAACAGAATTTTGTTAAAATTATTTCTTGACTTAACAAAATAATTGCCTTTTAGTTTTAGATGTGAAAGAATTCCAAAGGTTTACAGGTTCTTTAAAACAAATTCGAGTTTATGACTATAAAAAAGCGAGATGTATACAAAAAATTATGATTTATGTTCCTCAAAAAACAAAGCATTGCTTCTGAAACCGACTTTTTTGTGAATTTTTAATGGATTTCAAGTCAATTTTTAATCAAAAAGCCAAAGCCAAAGTCAAAACCAAAACCAAAGGCTATTCTGTTTAAGCTTTGGTGGATCTATTTTCCTTGTTATTCAAATTTGTCATTTCACGAATCATCCCATTAAAAACAAGTCCGTGAAAAGGCAATACAGAATACCAATAGAGTCTGCCCAGCAATCCATGCGGTCTGAAAGTTGCCGTCTGAATGAGCTTTTTGTTTCTAATTTTAAACTCGAGCCATGCTTCTCCTGGAACTTTCATTTCTGCGAACAATAACAGTCTGCCCTCTGATTTGTCCGCATATAAAACTCTCCAAAAATCCAGGGCATCACCAGATTCTAGATCACTGCTGTTTGTTCTTCCTCTTCTTAGGCCCACCCCTCCAAATAATTTATCAATATAGCCACGAATTTTCCACAAAGTGTTTGCGTAATACCAGCCGTTTTTTCCTCCTACACTCCAAATTTTATTGATGACTTCTTTTCTTGAGTCCACATTTTTCTCTCTGATATCTTGAAAACATCCGTGGACTGGTACGTCAACAAAGTCAGAAATATTGAACATTTTAACTCCACTTATTTGTGAATCTTTCCAACTGGAAACAATTTGATTCGCATCAATTTTAGTAAAAGCTCTACTCAAAGCTGTCTGGTAGTTCTCAGGATTTATATTTAAAAGTTTATCAATTTCATTGTCTCTGCAAATTACTTCGACTTTCATACTATCGACTAGAGAAACTGCCAGTTTATAGGAAGTGGAGGTTACAAAATATAACCAATAAGAAGACAGTCTTGGGGTCATGATGGGTACGGTATAGATACTTCTGCTGAGCTTCCTAAACTTAGCAAATTCAAGCAGCATTTCTTTATAAGAAAGAATATCAGAGCCACCGATGTCATAGTTTTTGTTGAATACTTTTTCGTTCAGCAGTGATTTTTGGAGAAAGTTTATAACATCTCTAATGCCGATTGGCTGACATTTAGTATTTAGCCATTTTGGGGCAATCATTATTGGAAGTTTCTCAACTAAGTCTCTGATGATTTCAAATGAGGCACTTCCTGACCCTATGATAATACCAGCCCTTAAGGTGGTTAAACTGAAATTGTTTCCGGATAAAATGTTTTCAACATTTTTTCTGGATTTTAGATGTTTTGATAATTGGGCTTCATTGACAATTCCACTTAAATAAATTACTTGTTTGGCCTTGGTTTTATTTATTGCATTTTTAAAATTTGTTGCTGAGATTCCTTCCAATTTTTGATAATCAAGTGAATTGGACATTGAATGAATTAAGTAATAGGCCGCATCAATATCATTGGGAATTTTATCCAATGAATCGGGTTCTAAAAAATCAGTTTTAATTATCTCTATATATGGAATTAGGGATTGTGGAGGATTAAATCGTTTCAGGTCTCTTACACAACAAACAACAGAATGACCATTCTCAACCAAAATTGGAAGAAGTCTCTTGCCGATGTAACCATTCGCTCCCGTTAGTAGTATTTTCATTTGATTTGGAAATGTCTTGAAAAGAGAACAATAAAAAACGGGTATAGTTGAGGATAAACAGAGAACTTTTTTTCTTTGTGCTAGAACGGCTAAAAATTGAAAAAAACACAGCTTAAGAATATCATGGAATCAATTGAATCCAATTATTTTATCGAAATAGAAGAAGGGAGCCTAAGTTTGCATATTAAAGCTAAAAAAACTCTTAACTTTGGGCTTTGAATTAATTAGTCAAGCAAATTTTTAGTGAAAATACATTTTGTTTCAATTGGAGGGAGTATCATGCATCAGTTGGCAATTGCACTCCAAAAAAAGGGATTTACAATTTCTGGTTCGGATGATGAAATTTATGATCCTTCGAGAAGTCTGCTTGCGGATCATGACCTGCTGCCCAATGAAATGGGTTGGTTTCCTGAAAAAATAAGTCAAGACCTTGATTGTATTATCTTGGGAATGCATGCCAGAAAAGACAATCCAGAACTTTTGAAAGCCATAGATTTGGGAATTAAGGTTTATTCCTATCCTGAATACATTTACGAATTTTCCAAGAATAAAAAAAGAGTAGTAATTGCGGGAAGCCACGGCAAAACGACCATGACTTCTGCATTAATGCATATTTTGAATTCGGTCCAAATGGATTTTGATTATTTAGTAGGCGCCAGACTGAAGGGTTTTGATAGTTCGGTGAAATTGAGTGATGCGCCAATTATGATCATGGAAGGAGATGAATATCTGTCTTCTCCTATTCATCCCGCTCCGAAAATTCATTATTACAAGCCAGACCTTGCTTTGTTAAGTGGTATTGCATGGGATCACATGAATGTTTTTCCGACCTTTGACAATTACCTAGGGCAATTTGAGCAATTTTTAGATTTGTTCTCTGAAAACGGAAGATTGATATACAATACTGAGGACGACAATATTTGTGACATCGTTTCTCGATCAAGAAACTTACATTTGATTCCATATAAAACACCAAAATATCTACAAAAAGATGGTTCATTTTCTTTGATTCAGAAAAAGGATGGAAAAGAAAGTGAAATACCCTTAAAGGTTTTTGGTGCTCACAATATGGAAAACTTGGAAGGCGTTCGAATAATCTGTAATGAATTGGGAATTGAGGATGAAACGTTTTACAGAGCCATTCAAACATTTGAGGGGGCTTCCAAAAGGCTGGATTGTTTGTTGGAAGATGAGAAGACGATGATCTTTAGAGATTTTGCTCATGCCCCTTCCAAAGCAAAAGCAACTTGTTCAGCGGTAAAATCTTTGTTCCCTAATCGGAAAATGGTAGCGGTTTTTGAATTGCATACTTATTCAAGTTTGAACAAAGATTTTTTGCCTGAGTATAAAGAAAGCATGGATGCTGCGGATGAAGCGATTGTCTTTTTTAGCAGGCATACTTTGAAAATAAAAAAACTTCCAGATTTGGAGGTAGATCAAATAAAAAAAGCCTTTGGTAGAGCCGATTTGAAAGTTTATGATGACAATGAAAAATTGAAAGCTCATTTGAAATCAACAGACTGGAATGATTGCAATTTGTTGATGATGAGTTCAGGTACCTTCGGTGGATTCAAAAATGATGAAATTGTGAGGATAGTAGAAAATGCAAAGTCCTAAGGAGAAAGTGCAAGGACTTACATTTTGAGGTCAATTCCTTATGGCTTTATCTAAAAGTCTTGTTACTTTATAATCTACTACTAAGTGCAAAAAAAATACTTTGTACTAAAATGGCACCATTTTGAGAAAAATACGTTAATATTTAAAGATAAAATCAAGAAAAAATAAACTATGAAACTTAATCTCACAAGACCTCTTGCAATTTTCGATTTAGAAGCGACAGGACCCAATATTGCAAGTGATAAAATTGTTGAAATTTTTGTTTTAAAAGTAATGCCTGATGGCACAGAGCATGAATATCATTCTTTGGTAAACCCTAGAATGCCTATGCCTGCCAATGTTATAGCTATCCATGGAATTACAGATGAGGATGTAAAAGATGCGCCTAGTTTTCTTAAAATTGCATTTGAGTTGAAAGACTTTTTAGAAGGATGTGATTTGGGTGGATACAATTCAAATCGTTACGATGTTCCATTGCTTTTAGAGGAATTTTACAGAATTGGCATAAATTTAGATTTATCAGAAACAAAGTTTGTCGATGTTTTCAAAATTTTTGTAAAACAAGAGGGAAGAGATTTGGCTTCAGCTTACAAATTTTACTGTGATAAAGAATTGAAGGATGCGCATTCAGCGAAATATGATGTTCATGCGACGTATGAAGTTTTGAAGTCTCAGTTGGATCGATATGAAGGTGAATTGCAAAATGACATTAACTTTTTGCATGATTATACTTATGAAAATCAATTCCTCGATTCGGGCCGTAGGTTAATTTTGGAGGACAATGTTGCGAAATTTAACTTTGGTAAGCACAAAGGGAAAACAGTAGAGGAAGTATTGAGAGTTGAACCTCAATATTATGATTGGATCATGAGAAGTGATTTTTTACATGACACCAAACAAAAATTAACTTTGGTTAGAAATGAAATTTTAGACAAAAAGAAAAAGCCGGCTGTAAAGCCAGAAGACACGGAAAACAATACTCAAAACAACAACCCTTCTCCAAAGCAGACCAATCTATTTGATTGAGAAGGGCATTTTAAAACTCAAAAATCTAAGAAGAACGAGAGCCCTTCAATTGGTCTCTTTATTGAATCGAAGGTTAATTAAAATGTATAGATCAATTGACTGACAAAATTGTCATAATTCCCACTTACAATGAAAAGGGTAACATAAGCAGGATTATACAGAAAGTGTTTTCACTTGATGGTGATTTCCATTTGCTTATTGTCGACGACAACTCTCCTGACGGCACGGCAGGAATTGTTGAACGAATGCAAAATGAATACCCCAACCAGCTCAATATTTTAAAACGAGCTGGCAAGCTTGGCTTGGGAACGGCTTACATTGATGGATTTCGTTGGGCATTAGAAAATGGCTATGAATACATCTTTGAAATGGATGCGGATTTTTCTCACAATCCTGATGACCTTATAAGATTGCATAAGGCTTGTGCTGATGGCGCTGATATGTCTGTGGGATCGAGATATGTTAAAGGTGGAGGAGTCAGCAATTGGCCCTGGGATCGTGTCTTACTTTCTCGTGGTGCTTCTATTTATGTTCGTTTGATAACAGCTTTGAAAGTAAAAGACACCACGGCTGGTTTCGTTTGTTACACCAGCAAAGTGTTAGAGGCCATCGAATTAGACAGGATTCAATTTGTGGGTTATGCTTTTCAGATTGAAATGAAATATGCGACAAAAAAGTTGGGATTCAGTATTGCTGAAGTTCCCATCACTTTTACCGATCGAGAAGTCGGGCAATCTAAAATGAGTGGAAAAATCTTTAAAGAAGCCATTTTTGGCGTGTTGATTATGCGCTTGCAGAGCTTTTTCGGTCGTTCTTATCGCAAAGATGAGGGGATTGTTGATGCGGGGGAATAGCGGGTTTTGGGTATGGGTCGCGGCATTCGCTGGAACGCCAGTTCGATTCGCTCGCCTTTGTGCTTTTGGGACGCTGCTAAAGCAGCTGTTGGGTTTTAGAACTCTGAAACCAAAGCCAAGGAGATCAAAAAGGCATAAAAAAACTACAATCAAAATATACCCAAAAGCTGCCGCAGGCATCGACACAAAAGCTGTGGACGGGCCTCGCCTCGTCGCGCCCCAAAAACTAACACCAAGCCATGCAAACATCCAAGAAACCACTTGCTGAAAGAATGCGTCCAAGTACCCTTGAGGAATACTTTGGTCAAAGGCATTTGTTAGGCGAAGATCAATTGTTGAGTAAGATTCTATCTGGCGGGAATTGTCCTTCATTGATATTGTGGGGACCTCCAGGCGTTGGTAAAACTACTTTGGCAAGAATCATTTCACGAAATGTCAAAGCAATTTATATTCAGTTGAGTGCAATTAATTCGGGCGTGAAGGATCTGCGAGAAGCGATTGCAACAGCCAAAAAAGCGGATCGTTGTATATTGTTCATTGATGAGATTCACAGATTTAGTAAATCTCAGCAAGACGCTCTTTTGGGGGCAGTAGAGGATGGAACCATTATTTTAATCGGAGCTACCACGGAGAATCCTTCTTTTGAAGTAATTCCAGCCTTGCTTTCCAGATGCCAGGTTATGGTTTTGGAACCACTCGGGAAAGAGGAGTTGGAACAGGTATTGAAAAATGCCATAGCAAAAGATAAAATTTTAGAAAAGTATGAAATAAACATTGCAGAATCAGAGGCGATTTTACGTTATTCTGGTGGTGATGTTCGCAAGCTTTTAAATTTATTGGAGTTGGCGGTGGGAACGAGTCAAGGCGGAAAAGTTGAAATCAGCAATAAGGGAATCGAACATTTGCTTCAGCACAATGCCAGTCGATATGACAAGTCGGGTGAGCAGCATTATGACATTATTTCGGCTTTTATAAAATCAATGCGAGGGAGCGATCCCAATGCAGCAGTTTATTGGTTGGCGAGGATGATCGTAGGTGGCGAAGACCCTAAGTTTATTGCTCGAAGAATGTTGATTTTTGCTTCAGAAGATATTGGCAATGCCAATCCGAATGCTTTGTTGTTGGCCAATAATTGTTTTGATGCAGTAAGTAAAATTGGCTATCCAGAATGCCGAATTATTTTATCACAAACGGTGGTTTATTTGGCGACATCGCCTAAAAGTAATGCGAGTTATTCGGCTATAAATGAGGCAATGGCCTTGGTCAAAAAGACGGGTGATCTCTCTGTGCCTTTGCACCTAAGAAATGCACCAACCAAATTGATGAAGGAATTGAATTATGGAAAAGATTATCAGTATGCTCATGGTTATGATGGTAATTTTTCGGAACAGGAATTTCTGCCTAAGGAGGTGAAAGGAACTGTGTTTTATGAACCGGGCGACAATCCTCAAGAAAACAGAATTCGGGAGCGCTTGAAAAATTGGTGGAAGAAATATGGGTATTAGGGCTCGCTGGGGCTCGCGGGTATTCGGTATTCGGTATTGGGTTCGCTTGGTTTGTTTGGTTTGTTTGGAATCAATATTTGTTTGCCAACAGAAATTAGAATTGCTCCCCATCAATATTGGCTAGGCTTAATGGCCAATTACTAAGTTTATTAATGATTGCTTGGATTGAATTTTTCCGTTACATTTCTTATTGCTTGTAAAATTAATGGTGGATTATAACTTTTGTCTGCTTTAAAAAAAGAGTATAAGATTTAAAATTTTAAAACACTAAAGAAAAATAAATACTGAAAGTCAAATTAAACTGACTTTTTGTCGAATTTGATTCGAGGGGAACAGGGATAAAAAATTTGTAATTAAGTAGGTGTTTACTTCTACTAAAAGCCATTAAAGAAATACTGGACTTGTTAAGAATGAAATTTGTATAATATGAAATTTTCTTATTTGAAATTTGTATTTCAATAGAATTTATTGCTTGCCTCTTATAAACTATAGCCTATAAATATCTCCATTGTTCGTGTTTTTGAATGTCAAAAAGCAGTAGCTTTTTTATTTTAGAAAACATGTTTGGCCCTGATACTTAATCATTCTTTTGACATATCTTCATTTAATCGTTGAGTAATGAATGCAAAGGGTGCGAATTCGATTAGCTCATCTTAGTGGCCAAAGCCTAAGTAAGTGTTTGTTTTTTTTCTATTGTTTGTCGATGCCTTTTTTGAAAGGCTTTGGTTGTTAAACATGATTGGAATTTTGATTTGGATTTGTGAAAATTTGAACCATTCATTTTACCATATAGCATACTCCGTAAATCGTTGCTCAAATTGAAAATGTTATAGAACCAATTATTAATCTAAGAAAAACAAATTTCAAAGTGAAAACAACAACAACAACAACAACAACAAACATTAATTCACATGCATGTCTACCTTTGTCAGGCAATTACCTGCAAATATTTAGTAAGATAAAAAAGATAAGCCGCTTTTCGTTTTTGATTTTTATGCTGTTGGCTTTTAACCTGTCTGCACAGGTAACTCCACCCAATGCCGATTCGGATGCAGAATGCAGTCCCGATTGTTGGGATTGGTTTGATTGGATGGCTGCTTTAGATCTCAGTGGAAATCCTATTCCTGAAGGAGATGGCTTAGCGGAGGATCCTAATTGTTCTGCTTCCATCGAGGGGTACTTTGAATACGAAGGTAGTGATCCCAACGGATTAATTTTTCCTGGCAATGCTATTGAAGCCAATTTGCAGGGAACTTCTAAAGATACATGGACTTTTACTTTTGATACTCCTTTGACAAATCCTGTCATTGAATTAGGCAGCGCTGGCTCTCTTTTAGAAAATGCCTCAGTCGTTAATATTTACGATTGCGACGGTACTCTAATAGCGGGTCCATTGACTGGTTCTACCTCTTATAATGAACAGTTAACTGGGACATATTCTTGTTTTATGGTTTGTGTTGATGTTGTGTCTGATGATAGATATACCATTAATGTCGGTACCTGTCTGTCAAATGTCCCACTTCCACCATGTACCGCATGTACCGCTCCAACGATCTATGACTATTTAAGGCTTACAAATCCGATGGGGACAGGAACTGGTGCAACGGCAGATGTAGAATTAAATGGAGTGGTTTATGGAACAGCTACTGCAGTGTTTTCAAATATTTCCATATCAGAAGATCTTTCAGGTTCTCAATTTGGGGCCGTGGCCCAGGGTGGTGCAGTGGAAGAAAGTTTTATCCTTTTTGTAGAATTATGTTCACCGATAACCGTTCAACAAGTGGATGTGATTGGCTTAGAGACTGAATCACAAGTTTGGGTGGGTACAACGCTTACTGGAGCCGGAGCGACTGCTATGCCAGATGGATTGACGCTGACGCAATGTGGTGGTGCAGCGGATATGGCACCCATTGGGAATATGGTTACTAATGTAAACGCCAATTGCAATAATCAAGGAAATGGTAATTATACTGTAGGAGCTATTACGACCAGTACGCTTTACTTTAGGTATACCAATCCTGCAGGAGGATGTACAAGAGACAGAACCTCATTTAGGATTGGTACATGTGTTCCTGAGGCAATTTCAGCTATACCAACTTGTCCATTGTACACCGAGACTTATGCAACTGACCTAGAGGATGCCAATACTTATTATGCTCTCATTAGAGATGCAAATGGAAATTATTTTAATGGTGATTGTGCTTCGATTGAAGCGGATGCGACAGCTGGAAATGCAATTCCGACGGCAGCCAAAGGGCCCTGTGACGAATTAGTGGACAGTGAACTTTGTGGTTTTTGCGATCCTCCTCCTCCATGTGTAACCTGTGGTACGGGTGACTATGCTTTGATCAGTCTCAATGAAACTGGAATGGGTGCAAACGGACCAGAAGGTGTTATTGAAATCAATGGGATGTGCATAGGCTCCTTTGAATATGAATATGCTGATCTGAGTATTAGAACAGATGCCAATGGATCTACCTTTGGAGGGGCTGAAGGCGATGAGGGTGGTTTTTGTCTCCGTGTTGATTTCTGTGAGCCTCAAGTGATTCAGCAGTTAGACGTAGTCGGTCTGGAAGTAGAGTCTATGGTTTCTTTTGGTACGGCTAAAGCAGGAACGGGTTTAACCGCAAGCCTTAGCGGATTGACATTGACCCATTGTGAGGGTTCTGACCGAATGGATGCGGACGATATAACAAATGGAAATACTGTTACAACAGCAGGCCCGGGATGTCTTGCCAATCCAGATGCTTCCTATTCTGTTGGAGCACCTACGGTCTCTACTTTGTATTTTACTTATGTGAATCCTGCAGGTGGTTGTACTAGAGATTATGTCGGTTTTCGGGTTGGAGTTTGCGTCGATGAAACTGTCGCTCCGATGGTTCTTCCAAGCTGTGATGTAAACATTGTTGAGGTAAATGAATGTCCGCTTGATCCAAACAATGGAACGGTCCTGTACCTTCAGGATGCAGCTGGTAATTATTATGATATGACTTGTCCGGTTACAGCACCAACTTCTCCATTACAAACAATTCAATTAAGCCCTTGTGCCGAAGTAATAAATGTGCTTGGTGCTTGTGGATTTTGCGATCCAGATTGTAATGTGGATTGTGGTGCGGATGGTGGAAGATTCTAAACAATTGGTTTTGTATTATTTTTATAGCCCGGAGCAAGTAGATTATTTGCTCTGGGTTTTTTAATGAAATAGGGCAGTTTTTTTAAGGAAAGTTGAAAAAAAATCCCGCCCCAACAATCATTTTATAAATGACGGTAGAAGCAGGACAATATGTTTTGTTTACCTAATCACAAACCGAGCGAAATCGAGTTCCGAATACCGAAAGCCGAATACCCAAATTACGCAGTAATTTTATCAGTTCCCATAAAGGCTTGCAATACCTCAGGAATATTAATTCCATCAGCAGTTTGATTGTTTTCCAAAAGGCTGGCAATGATTCTTGGGAGCGCCAAAGCGCTACCATTCAATGTGTGTGCCAATTGATTTTTGCCGTCCTTGTTTTTAAAGCGGACTTTCAGTCTGTTGCTTTGGAATGTCAGGAAGTTAGAGATAGAACTAACTTCAAGCCATCTTTTTTGTCCAGCAGCATAAACTTCAAAATCGTAGGTAAGGTTAGAAGTAAATCCTAAATCTCCTCCGCATAATTTCATGATTCTGTAGGGTAAATTCAAAGACTGTAATAGTCCTTCAACATAGGCTACCATTTCATCGAGCACCTCATAAGATTTGTCTGGATGAACGATCTGAACGACTTCTACCTTTTCAAATTGGTGAACTCTATTTAGGCCTCTAACGTCTTTTCCGTAAGATCCTGCTTCTCTTCTGAAACATTGAGAGTGTCCAGTCATTTTGATTGGGAAGTCAGCTTCCTTAACCATGGTGTTTCTGTAGACGTTTGTAATTGGAACTTCTGCAGTTGGAATCATGAAGAATCCATCGGCACCAACTTCGTACATTTGACCTTCTTTGTCTGGCAGTTGTCCTGTAGCGAAAGCTGTGTCCGCATTGACCAACAAAGGTGGAATGTATTCTGTGTATCCGGCTTTTATTGCGCTGTCCAAAAAGTAGGCGACCAATGCTCTTTGCAGTTTTGCTCCATTGCCCATAAAAACTGGAAAGCCACCAGCAGTTATTTTACTACCCAATTCCAAACTCATAAGCTTGTACTTGTCTAATAAATCCCAATGTGGTACCGCATCTTCGGCCAATTTAGGCATTTCACCGCCAGAACGAATTTCAATATTATCCTCATCGCTGTTTCCAGGTGGAACTGTTTCATGAGGGACATTGGGAATTTGAACTAAAATAGATTTGACACCTTCTTCGAATCCTTTGAGGGCTTCTTCAAGTTGTTTATTGCCTTCTTTGAGTTCGCTTGATTTTGCTTTCAGTTCATTTGCATCAGCAGCTTTACCTTCTTTGAATAGTTGTCCAATGCTCTTTGCAATTTTATTGCTTTCAGCCAATTGTTCATCTAGTTGATGCTGAGTTTTTCTTCTTTTTTCATCGAGCTCAATCAATTGATCGATCAGTTCTGTTTCCTTAAAATTTCTTACGATCAATCGTTCTTTAATTTGCTCTGCGTTTTCTCTTATATATGCTAATTGTAACATGATTTTTATTTTCTATCCTGAGTTATAGTACACTCAGTTGTGGTTATTTATTTTAAGTAAAATGGTTTTGCAATTCGAATTCTAATCTCGCTCTATTGAGGAATCAATTCGATAAAAAAGTTTGCAAAATTAATAATAAAAGGCAAATGAGACTATTTCTTCCGGAATAGTGGAGATTTCACATTAGTGTGCGGAAGAGCCGATCGATCGGCTAGGAGCGTAAGAGTAGAAATAAGGAAGATAAAATAACATTACAACAAAATTTTATTAGATGTTGGGTCTTTCACCTCAAAAATATGAAATTAGAAAAAGAAAACAAAATTCCCTTGACCTATTCGGTTGACTAGTATAAGTCAATGGTGGTTTTTACATTTAACTGAATATCTGGTAAAATGATTCAAACATCTGTTTTTTTTTCAATAATTTGTTCTTATCCTTTGGATAAATTGAAATAAGGCAGTATTATTACAACAGAATTAAAATAATTCACACCTGACTTCATTTTTTCCACCTATTTTACGGTTCTCTATTCTACCAAAGTCATGGTTTGTTATTAATATTTCACTTAAACTATACTTACTATTTTATATTTAGCATTTTGCTAAAAAATCTTTCCTATTAAATATATAGATACACATGTACGATCAGGAGCAATTAAATGATATGTTGCTTGCGGAACTTAAAGATGTTGCCGAAAGCATGGAGCTCAAAAATTATAAAAGCCTAAAAAAACAAGGCTTGATTGATAAAATTCTTGAGAATCAAAGTTCTGAAGATTCAGTTGAAGAGAGTGCAGCTGAAGAGAAAAAAACAAGAGCAAGAAAAAGAATTCCTAGAAGAAAAGGTTCAAACGGTCCAAACGAGAAATCTGCTTTAGAGACAGAGATTGAAGTCGCCGAAGAGCCTGTTTCTGAAGAAGAAGCTGCCGATTCTGTCGAAGAAACCGAAGAATTAGAGATAGAACTTTTTGGAGAAATTGAAGAAGAGGATGCTGATTCAGAAGAGGATGCTGATTCATCTGAAGAAGAGGAAGAAGAAGAGGAATCTGTAGAAGAAGAGGTTGTAGAAGTCGCAGTAACTGCAAAAGAAAAGCCAGCAAAATCATCTTCTAATAACCGTTCATCTGACAACCGCAGAACATCATCCAAGGGCAATACTAGTAACGCTCGTCGCGGAGAAAAGAAATCTGTTTTCGATATAGAATTTGATGGTGTTATAGAAGGAGAGGGCGTTTTAGAAATGATGTCAGATGGTTACGGATTTTTGCGTTCTTCTGATTATCATTATTTGACTTCTCCGGATGATATTTATGTTTCTCCTTCTCAGATCAAATTGTTTGGTTTGAAAACTGGAGACACGGTTCAAGGAACGATTCGTCCACCAAAAGACGGAGAGAAGTATTTTGCTTTACTAAAAGTAGAAACGATTAATGGAATGGATCCGAATGAAGTAAGAGATCGTATTCCTTTTGATTATTTGACTCCACTTTTCCCTGATGAAAAATTTGAAATAGAACGTCAACCAAATCAATATGCCACAAGAGTTATTGATTTGTTTACACCTATAGGTAAAGGTCAACGTGGTTTGATCGTTGCACAGCCTAAAACGGGTAAAACATTCTTATTGAAAGATGTGGCTAATGCCATTGCGGAGAATCACCCAGAAGTGTTCTTAATCATTTTATTGATTGATGAACGTCCTGAGGAGGTAACTGATATGCAAAGAAGTGTCAATGGAGAAGTATTGGCTTCTACATTCGATGAGCCACCTGAAAGACATGTGAAGGTTTCTAACATAGCCTTACAGAAAGCTAAGAGATTGGTGGAATGTGGACATGATGTGGTTATCCTTTTGGATTCAATTACAAGGCTAGCAAGAGCACACAATACTGTTTCACCAGCATCGGGTAAAGTATTATCAGGTGGTGTGGAATCAAGTGCATTGCAGCAACCAAAAAAATTCTTCGGATCTGCAAGAAACATTGAAGGTGGAGGATCATTGACAATCCTTGCAACAGCCTTGATTGATACTGGTTCTAAGATGGATGAAGTGATTTTTGAGGAGTTCAAAGGGACTGGTAATATGGAACTTCAATTGGATAGAAAACTTTCTAATAGACGTATTTATCCTGCAGTTGATGTTATCAAATCAAGCACAAGACGTGAAGATTTGCTATTGACCAAGGAAGAGCTGCAAAGAATGTATATTTTGAGAAAGCACCTTGCGGATATGAATACCGAAGAGGCTATGAATTTCCTTTTAGGTCATATGAAAGGAACAAGATCGAATGCAGAATTCCTTACTTCCATGGGTGGTTAAAATTCCATGAAATAAATGAAATAAAAAAAGCCGCTGCATCATTTTTGATGCAGCGGCTTTTTTTATTCTATTAGCTTTTTAGGGGGCATGTTTGGGCAGGAAAGAATAAGTTTTATGAATCAAATCGCATAAATAGCCAAACTTTCCTATTGATGACAAACCAGTTTATTCTGATTCATCATCACCGTCCGGATTGTCCAACTTTTCCTGGCTACAGAAAAAGCTAAAGATGGTGGTTCCGTAATTTCTCTTTAATAGAAAATTGGGATGGTCCTCAAAGTTGTGATTGGGATTGTGCTCCATGATCAGTTCTCCTTCCTTGTTAAGAATATTACTTGCTATTACTTTATCTGGGATGGTGCTTAGCGTTTTGAGCGGATAAGGTGGTCCTGCAAATATTAGATCATACTGATCATTACAGACTTTGATGTATTTGAATACATCCATTTTGATAACCTTGATTCCCATTTCTTTTTGTTCCGAAATTGATTTTATGAAAAGGACATTTTTTCTGTCGATTTCAACATTTGTAATATCAGTGCAGCCTCTGGATGCAAATTCGAAACTCAGACTTCCAGTTCCTCCAAATAGGTCGAGAAACTTTATGTCTTCAAAATAGTATCTGTTGTTGAGTATATTGAACAAACCCTCTTTTGCAATGTCTGTGGTGGGTCTTGCTGGTGTATTTTTAGGAGGGCTAAAACGAAATCCTCTGTGTTTTCCTGAAATGATTCTCATAAATCTAATTTGAAATTATTTGCGAATATAAAGTATTCAGCTTGCTAAAGGAATGAAACAAATTAGAATTGTTTCTTTTGCTTGTACTTATTTTTAATAGGCTCGAGAGATTTTCTCCATTAAAAGTCTTCCTTGGCCTTGTTTTGTTAACTCTTTATGCCATTTTAAGTAAAAAAAGTCAATAGAACAAATAGCAAAGTCTGTAAAAAATTGAATGCTTAATCTTAATCCAATTTTTGAGAATTTCAAAATCAAAATTTAAAACATAAGGTCCTGATTTTACGTACAATATACTATTGATTCAAAATTTTCTTATTGCAGTGTTAGTCAAGCAGTACGGATTTTTTCGAAAGTATGCCCAAACTTATTTTTTAAGCTCATAAGGAATTAAATGGTATCGGATTTTTTACGAACCAACGAACGAACCAGTATTAGTCACGAGAAACTTTATCGTGCCTTGATTCTTATTTGCACTTTGCCATTGTGTATCGTTTTTTTTGTAGAAATATACTTGGGAAGATATACTGATCTGGTCTTTACCTCCTTTTCATTAGTCAGTTGTATTGTTTCTTTTATTCTGTTTATTAAAACAAGAAAACTAGTTCTTCCGATACACATTCTGTTAGTCACCTTCTTGATCATTCTTACCCTGAGACAGGTTTATTCGGTTCCCATAATGTCGTATTTGGTTATTTATCCAATTGCATTTATGGTGGCATTTTATTTTTTCAGTGGGACAAAAACTCGCATAGCTTATGCCTTATTGTGCATTACTTTGAGTGAGGTTTTCATTGTTACTTTATTTAGAAGAACGGAGTTTTTTACAAATATTTCCTTGCCTGATGAAGTGATTACCCTTTTGATTTCTTTTGTGCTTTTGTATATATTTTCTCAACGGTATGTTGGCGATTTGATTCAGGCAGATAATGAAAGAGCTGAATCTGAAAAAATGTACAAGGCTATTGTGGATCACTCTCCTTACGGAATGTCTTTGTATGATTCAGAACTTAAGCGTTTGTTTATTTCAAAGTCTACAAAAAAAGTATTGCGATATGACAACTTGATAGATATGTATAAAACTCCTGTGCTTAATACTTTGGTTAAAGAAGAGCGTTTTAGGGTGAAAAATATTTTACAGGCATTGTATGATGGTGAAATGAATTCAGTAAAAGGAGATTTTAGGGTGATTTGTGGAGATGGAACAGAGGGAATTTTGGAAAGTGTAATTACCATCATAAGAAAAGAACCTAAAGAAGATTCTCTGTTTCTGGTCTTTAGCAATAATATTACTGAAATAGTTGAAGCGAAAAAGGCTTTGATAGAAAAGAATGAGGAGTTGGAAAAATATGTTCAAAGTAATATTCAACTGGAAAACTTTGCTTACATAGCTTCTCACGACTTACGTCAACCATTGAGAAGTATTCTGAATTTTTCACAATTACTCAAAAGTAAAAAATCTGATTTACTGGATGAGGATGCAAATGCCTATTTGGATTTTATTGTTGACTCAGGACTTAGGCTAAATAATCTGGTTAACGACATGCTCAATTATAGCATCATTGGAGTCTCTGGAAACAGAGAAATGGTTGATATAAAAGAAATGCTTAAAGTTATAGAGGAAGAGGTTGAATTGGCATTAAAAGAGAAAAAGGGAAAAATTGAGATTGGTGAAATGCCATGTGTTTTTGGTTTCGAAACGGAGTTGTTTTCCTTGTTTCAAAATTTGATTTCAAATGCCATTAAATACTCCAAGAAAGGTAAGCCCTTGCAAATAAAAATAGGATGTGAAGAAAAGGAGGCTTATTGGGAATTTTCGGTAAAAGACAATGGACTTGGTTTTAATCAAAATCTAAGCGACAGAATATTTTCCATGTTTCAGCGATTGGAAAATGCCAATGGAATTGAGGGGACTGGAATAGGTTTGGCACATTGCAAAAAAATTGTTGAGCTACATGGAGGTGAAATTTGGGTAAAATCCGAAGAAGGGCAAGGCAGCCAGTTCTTCTTTAGTATTGCAAAACAAGTTGATAACTCAAAGAAGACCAAAGCAACAGAAGAGAGCAAAAAGTCTTCTAATAAAATTTTCAAAAAGCAAGTTGGAATCGGAAAAGAAAAAACAATCGAAGCTGTAACAAACACAGAAACAATCATTAATCCATAACTCCACGCAAGTAGAAAAATTTGGTATTGCTTCAGCTATTTGTCTAGCGATTCAATCTTGGTAATTTACTTTTTTTTAGCAACGAGTATTAATCTAGAAGAATCTTTTTCATTGTACGCTTCTAATTGATAATTTCCGAAGCAGTGCAAAATTTCTAGTTTATTGTAAAAATAAGCTTCAAAGTCTTCCAGCTCTAAAGCCTGAACTCTTTCCTGAAAATACTTCGTCCCTGAAGATTCTTCGATGTAAATGTTTTTCTGAATTATTCCATTCTCAAAAGTTCTTTCAATTTCAAAATTAATTCCATCTACTTGTTTGCTTTCATTTGGAATTAGATCAGCGATTGTTTTTTTTGCATTGAGGAAATCAATAACGAAAACTCCTTGATCTTTTAATGCAGTATGAACAGCATTTATAGTGGTTAGATTGTCAAGGAATCGACTGAAATATCCAAAGCTAGTGAATAGATTGAAAATAAAATCAAAACTTTTCTCACCTATTGGTTTACGCATATCATGAACCAAAAACCGAAGCGCTTCATGCTCTTGTTCCTTGGCAATCGCAATACTTGCTTCTGACAAATCTGCTCCAGTAACATCTAGTCCATTTTTAGCCAAGACCATTGAATGGCGACCTTTGCCACAGGCTAGGTCCAAAGCTTTTTGTCCAGCCTCTGGCTTCAATAAGTTAAGCAAGTTTAGAATGAAATCTCTCGCCTCCGTTTCATTTCTATTTTTGTATAAAATATGATAATATGGGGAATCAAACCACGATGCGAACCATTCTCTCTTTACCATTGATTTATCCATTGTTTGTGTTTTTGTGGCCTTTAGCTGTTTGCCATTGGCCGTTGGCTTTTTCTACCACATTAAAAAATAATTTACAAGCTCGCTAAAGGCCAAAAGCTAACCGCCTATTGCTTACAAGTTCGCCAAAGGCTAAAGGCCAAAAGCTAACCACCTATTGCTTACAAGCTCGTCAAAAGCTAAAGGCCAACAGCTAACCGCCTATTGCTTACAAGTTCGCCAAATGCTAAAGGCCAAAAGCTAACCGCCTATTGTTTAAAAGTTCGCTAAAGGCCAAAGGCCAAAGGCTAACCGCCTATTGCTTACAAGCTCGCCAAAGGCTAAAGGCCAAAAGCTAGCAGCCTATTGCTTACAAGCTTGCCAAAGGCTAAAGGCCAAAAGCTAACCGCCTATTGCTTACAAGCTCGCCAAAGGCTAAAGGCCAAAAGCTAACCGCCTATTGCTTACAAGTTCGCCAAAGGCTAAAGGCCAACAGCTAACAGCTTCACCATTATCCCAAAATCTGCTCACTGTGTTCTTTGCTTTTTACAGCAGTAATAACTTGTTCAATTTTGCCTTTTTCGTCGATTACAAAAGTTGTTCTGAAGATTCCCATAAATGTTTTTCCGTACATTTTTTTCTCTCCCCATACACCATAGGCCTCGCAAACTTCATGTTCAGCGTCAACCAATAAATCAAAAGGGAGCTCGAATTTTTTGATGAAATTTTGGTGTTTTTTCATGGAATCGCAACTAACGCCTAAAATTTCATAGCCTTCACTTTGAAACTTTTTATAGTTGTCTCTCAAATTGCAAGCCTCTACAGTGCAGGTCGGCGTATTGTCTTTGGGGTAGAAATACAATACAAGCTTTTTCCCTTTGTAATCGGCCAAGCTTTTTTCTGATCCATCTTGTATAGGCGCTTTGAAGTCAGGCGCTTTATCTCCTTTTGTTAATGTTGTCATTTGTCTGTTTTTTTTAAGTCTATATTTATTTTTTAAAAGAATAAGGTTGGTTAATCATTTCCCGCTCTCAAACCATCAAGAGGCCAGTTTAGCAGGCAGAATGCTTCCATTCAATATCGCCTCCTTATCTTTTAAAGTCGAATTCATAAGAATTTTCATTGTTGCAACCGTCGCGGACAATCAATTCGAAATGATGGCTTCCTTTGGGAAGGTCTTTTTCAAAATAATGTCTCAATTGTCTTGCTTTGGGTTCATATTCCATCAGCACCCATTCACCGTCTAATTTGCCCTCATATGATTGAATACCGGCCAAATCGTCGCTTATTGTAAACCTTATCAGGTCGTAGCTGCCAATGTTCCTGTCCTTGTAGGTATAGACTGGTGAAATTTTTGGCGGATTCTCATCCAGTTGAACATAAAAATCCCCAAAAGTTTTCGATTCGGTTACCAAAAATGGTCCGTCCCAATATTTGGGCAACAGTGCTATCTTTTTCTTTTTATATTCCACCAATACAACTGCCTGTGATCTTTTTTGTTCAGGCAAGTTGCCAGAATTTATTGACAGCTCAAAAGGTTTGTGAATTGGCGTACTAGAATTATGGATACTATAGATCGGAGTATATGGACTTTTAGTCCCACCATCTTTTTCTTTGAAGTTGAAATTGATGTCATTGTACAAGGCTGAATCAGGTAAAGTAATGCTGATGTTTTCTTGCATGAAATAATTGATATTTCCTTGATAAAAGGTTTCGACATAAGCCGGGTCGGCCGAAAATGGAAGTCCTTTGGGGTCGTTTTTAACCACAAATTTTACCTGAGATTTGTTGCCTGTGAGATCAGTAACCTCAATTCTGATATTTTTACTTTCTCCTTCGCTAAGTGAAATTTGCCCATTGCCCAAATCATCCTTATAAGCGCTTAAAAAATTCCCTGGCTCTTTAAAACATTTATTGAACCAGCTTCTGTTATTGTGCCATTCTTTATAATCGCAATGCGCATTGATGTATCTCATTTCATCGAAGGGAAGACGTTCAGCTGTAAATTGAAAAACGGCTACTTCGTCGGCGAACATTTTTATTCTGTAAACACCGTTTTTATTATTCGCCCCATCTTGTTGATCGTATGATTTGATTGAAATTCCAATGGTTTCCGAATTTAGCTTGACAGTATCTTTTGCAAGCTTGCAAGCCATTCCACTCCCCAAGATTGCTTGCTTATGACTTTGGTCGTTTGGCTTGTTATTTGTATCTATTCCGTAAAATGCAATTTGTTGTAAAATAGGTTTCCGTTTATCTGGAACTTTCAATCCAAAAAGGAGCGGGTTTAGCGGATGCTCACTTAAGGTTTCACGAATTTCAAAATGAAGATGAGGAGCAGATGAACCACCAGTGTTTCCTGAAAAGGCCACCGTTTCTCCTTTCTTGAATTCGAAAAGCCCTGGTTCCAATTTCAGGTCTATTCCATAAGACTGTCTTTCGTATTGAGTTTTCTTTATGTATTCCTGAAGCTTCGGGCTGTATTTTTGCAAATGCCCATAAACGCTGGTATATCCATTTGGGTGATCTATGTATAGAGCACAACCGTATCCATAAGGTGAAACCTTCACTCTTGAAACAAAGCCATCTGCTACAGCAAGAATTTTATGACCTTCCCTTCCTTGGGTTTTGATGTCTATTCCTGCATGGAAATGGTTGTTTCTCAATTCTCCAAAAGTTCCTGCAAGAACGATTGGTATTGCCAGAGGAGAACGAAAGTAATCTTGAGGATAGGAATTTTCTGATGTTGTTGATAAAATTCCACTAAAAGAAGAAAAGCATATTCCTGAGAGTAGTAAGACCAGGATTGATAAAATTTTCTTTGGGTGTTTGTTTTTCATTTGATTGTTGCTTAATCATTGCTGTTTTTTATTTGAAAATTAGCGCTACTACATTTGCGCTTATTCCTTCTTCTTTGCCTACAAAACCAAGTTTTTCAGTAGTGGTCGCCTTAATTGAAATTTGGTCAATGTCCAATTCCATTGTTTCAGCCAAACAAGCTTTCATGTTAGGGATGTAATCTTTTAACTTCGGTACCTGAAGGCAAATCGTGCTGTCAATATTGCCTATTTGATAACCTTTGCTGCGAATTAGTTTAAGAACGTCTTTTAATAAAATTTTACTGTCAATCCCTTTGTATTGAGGATCATTGTCAGGAAAGTGTTGGCCAATATCTCCGAGATTGGCAGCTCCCAATAAAGCGTCGCATATCGAATGTATAAGAACATCGGCATCTGAGTGGCCAAAACTACCTTTGTGATGCTCAACTTCGATTCCTCCTAAAATAAAAGTTTCTCCTTCTCTAAGGGCATGAACGTCGTATCCAAATCCAATCCTGAAATTCATTTTCTATTTTTTAATTTTCGAACAAAGATAAGATTATGCTTCAAAATCTGGAGTTTAGATTTGATTAGTTCGAATTTGATCCATTTAAACCATTAATAGTCATTTTCAGCTGGCTTGATTAGATGTTTAGGATGTGCTGGTAAAAGTCTTAAAATTTTGATAAGCTTTTAATAATAAAAAAAGGGAAGCAAAAAATTGCTTCCCTTTTATATTTCTCTTTTAAATATTGTGTATATTTTTTTACTATTCGCTGATCAAAAGTTTCTTCATTTGACAACAATTGTCTCCAACCATTAACTTAACTACATAGTCTCCTGCTGATAAACCAATAAGGTCTAATTCTCCCAATGCTTGATATCTTTCAAGAATCATTTCCTCTACGATTCTTCCTGAAGAGTCAAGAATGATTATAGTAATAACTTCTTCTGCATCGGAAAGTGAATTGTCCAGTCGTACATTGACATAAGTCGTAGCTGGGTTTGGGAACAGGCTGAAACAGTCATCTGATTGAGTAACAGATTGATCATTGTTTCCATTTCCATTAGAAACAGTATTTGCTTGGAGGCTAAAAACTGAAAGAAATAGGCAAATAAGGGTAAAAGTATATAGCTTGAAATTTTTCATTAATTGTTGTTTTCAATTAACATAATTATCCATAAATGTAGGATAAAATTATCATATTAGAAAAAAAACTGCCTCAAATAGTAAGTTATTTGACCAAGATAAATAATAACAGTTTATTTTACAATATTCTTGCAAAATGAAGGGAGGTTTGAGATCGATTGGATCAATTTTATTTGACAATATTTAATTTTTGTGTCCAAACTTGATCTTTGCTGTATGCTTTAACAAAGTAAAGACCTGATTCCAAATCACTTGTATTTAGTTTTAAATATTGATTTTGCACATTGATATGACGAACTATTTTTCCTTTTTGATCGATTATTTCAACAACATTGGCAAATGAATTGTTGGCTAATTCTATTTGTACCCAATTTTTAGCAGGATTGGGGTAAATATTGAAATCATTCAAATTCCCTTGTCTTAAACCTGATTCAATTTCAGTAAGAACAATGTCTTTTTCATCACCAATGGCATTTACGTCGATTTCCATCCCTCTGTTGTTTACGACAATTGCATCCACAAAGTCCAGGTAGAATTTGTCTTCATCTGCAACTTTGCCTAAAAGGACTTCTTCCATTACAAATTTCATCGGAATGATGTCACCGCCACCAGAGCTGTTGTTTTGATCCATTCTTGTCAATGCAAGGTCTATTTGTCCCGATGTCTGGTAATGAACTTTCAAAATTTCATCTTGAGAACCCATCCAACTTCCATTGTAATCGATTACAACACTTTCCGGATCAATTAAGTTTTCATCGAAAACCAAACTAAATGCGGCGCCATAAACATCATCCATTGCCTCAAATTCGTTCCCTAGTTTGATCATTGCATAGATGGTATCTCCTTCAGAAGCAGTTTCATTCAATATTTCAATTCTTAAATCATAATTGGCATCAGTGGAATTTAGATCATCATTTTTATTGCTTATTTCCATGTAGTTGTAAACAATGATGTCAAGATCTTCTGTATCGACTGTTCCATCTCCATTACAATCCATGTGTTTGTAATTGGTCCCCGAATCAAGGTTGAATTCCCAATTGATGGAATTTTGAGCTTCCCAATTGATGGTTTGGTCTAATCTTGGCGGACCATTCATTCCATAAGCAATTCCAACGTTTAAAACATCTCTAATGCCTACAAGACCATTGCCGTTGGCATCTCCAGGCCAAACGCAACCAATAATTTCACAAATATCAACGGGATTTGTATTGGTTGAAATACTGGTTGAAACACCCCACATATCTGGCTGAGAAATTAAGTCTTCAAGGCTATATTCAGTACTTGTAAAAGTAATGTTGCTGTCTTCCATTCCATTGAAAACAAAAATGATAGATGAAGAGATGGATCCAGAAACTGAACACTCCAATTGATATAAAAACATATCAAAAGAAAACGGAACAGAGCAATCTGGTTGGTAAATTATTGTTTGTGTAGCTTCATCAACAATCGCTGTTCCTGAAAATGGCTCATTCAAAAGACTTATTGTTGCGCTGACAGAACTGTCAATGTAATCATTGGAGATGGGGTCAATAACAAATTCCCCTGGTTGTTGAACAACCAAGACATCATCTGCCGTAACAATTAACTGTGCCTGAGTTTTATTTTGGTAAATAAACAGACTAAGAATTAAAGCACAAAAGAGGTTTACTCTTTTCATGATATTGTTTTTGATAAGCGGTTAAAACGGAAAATACCTTACCCAAGACCAAATTTTAAAAAAAAACTATTCAATTTATAGAACAATTATTCGTACTTTCCGAGTATAAAATTCATTAAATTATATAAAAAACTAAGTGTTTGAATACAAATATGTTGAAAATTAACACTTTAAGTATGAAATTTTAATTGCAACCGTGTAAAGTTTCCGAAAATAAATATATGAGCCTTACATTTTAATGAACGATTCAAAGTTGATATTAATTTTAAGAAAGCTGCCAAAAAAAGATTTCAGGAAGTTGGGATTGATGGCAGAATCTCCTTTTTTTAATAAAAAGAAGGATTTAACTGTCTTTTATAGCTTTTTGAGTTCCGTCTACCCAGAATTTGAAGAAAAGAAGGTAGGTTATGAACAAGCTCATAAATTCGTTTTTCGTGGACAAAAATTCAATAAAAAAGAAGTCGGCTATCTAATGACGGATATGGTTCGTCTTGTGGAAGATCTTTTTTGTTATGAAATGCTTGAAAATGATCTAGCCAAAAAGGAAGATTATTTGTTGGAAACTTATAATCAAATGGAATTGGAAAAGGCATTTAAAAAATCTTTGAATGACTCTTCTAAAATCATAAACAATTATCAGTTTAAGGATTCCAATTATTATTTCGTGAAATACCAATTGGCTTTAAGGGAGAATAAGTTTTTTACGATGCAAAGGAAGCACATTGCAGATGAAAGTTTGCAAGGGGCATTGAACAATCTTGACCTGTTTTATTTGTCTGAAAAATTTCGGATTTCATCCGAAATTTTGAATAGGCAGAATATGTTGCGCAACAACTATGAATTAACCTTGGTTGACGAATTACTTGATTTTATTAAAAATACTGAATTGGGTCAGGTCTCGACCATTGCAATTTATTCCACCATTTTGAAAGGCTTAAAAACTGATGATCCAATTTACTTTGAAAAATTGACTGCTTTATTGAATGAGCATTCAGAAGATTTTCCAAGAACAGAGGCGAGAGAAATGTACATTCATGCAATAAACTATTGTGTGAGAAAAATTCATTCCGGAGAAAAAAACTACTCTTCTAGATTACTCAGTTTATATAAAAGTACCATAGAAAAAGAATTGATTTTTGATCAAGGAACCATTTCGCCTTGGACCTATATGAATATCATAACCATTGGAATTAGAAACAATGAATTTGAATGGACCGAGGATTTTATTCACGAGTACAAAAAATTCCTTAAACCTCAGTTTGCAGAGAATGCCTACAATTACAATCTTGCTTATTTTTATTTCAATAAAAAGGAATACGATAAGGCCATTGAATTGTTGAACCGAGTTGTGTTCAGTGATATCTATTACAATTGTGAATCAAAGGCCCTTCTCTTAAGAATTTATTATGCTCAAGGCGAGGTTGATACTTTTTATTCAATGATCGATTCTTTCAGAATTTTCTTAAGCAGAAACAAACTGATTTCTGAAAACAATAAAGAAATGTATTTTAATTTGATAAGGTTTATCAAACGTTTGTTCCGAATCACAAAAGGAGATGCAAAGAATCTCCAAAAATTGAAAGAAGACATTCAAGAATCCAAAAGAGTAATTAATTCAGGTTGGTTGCATGATCAGATCGAAATGAAAATGGGCAAGGCATCAAGTCTTTGAAATCTAAATCAATAAGCCCAATAATAAAAATCTATCCCTTCTTTTCAAGAATTAAACAGAAGACAACAGATGAAAGCCTTAGCTTTCACCTGTTGAAGAATTTTCTATAATTTCCATTAATTCACTGGCATCATCAAGAATTTTGATGTTGTTTGAAATTGGGAAATTGATTTTTTTACATTGCATTCCAGTCAAATAGATTTGAGTATTTGGTAGTTTCTTCCCTAATTCGTCCATGTGTTTTTGCAACTTCTTTTTTTGCGGATAGCAAATACACATTCCAAAAACATTTTGAATTTCCTTATAATTGACCACCATCATTAAATCTTTTACTGGTGTGCTGGCACCAAGATAAGTAACTGGGAAGCTTCTTGATTTTAAAAGGTAATGGCAAAACAAGAGTCCAATCTCATGCAATTCTCCTTCGGGCAAATAAAGCACAAAAGAAGGTTTGTCATAATTGGCTTTGACACTTATGGTATTTATTTCAGAAATTATTTTTTGTCTGATTAAATTGGTCATGAAATGCTCCTGAGCTGGATTAATAGAGCCAGACATCCATAAGTAACCAATCTTATTAAGGAAGGGATAGACCAGTTCAAGTATTGTCGGTTCAAATCCTTTGCTTTCAATGTTGAAATTGATGATTTCTTCGAACCTGTCTTCATTCAATTCAATCATTGAATTCGTAAGGGCTGTGATTTGGAGGTCAAATCTAGAGGTATCGGACATCAGGTTGATGACCTGTTCTTCCATTTCTGGATTGCTCATATTGGCAATCCTTGAAATTTTAAATCCGTTCTTATTTAAAAGGGAAATTTTTAAAAGCTTCTTGAGGTCCTCACCTGAATAGTTTCTAATGTTGGTTGCAGTTCTTTTGGGGTTTAGTAATTTATATCGTTGTTCCCATATTCGTAAGGTATGTGCTTTGATTCCAGATAAGTGTTCAAGTTCTTTAATAGAGTAGGTATTAATCATTCTTGGTTTGGATATTTTTGGGTTTTAATATTTCTGGTATATAGGTAAAAAATTTAATGAGTTAAACTTAGGGTAAAATGTTTAACAGTTAAATTGGAAAATTGTTTACACAAATTCTTGTTTTCTTTTTTTTTGTAAATTTTTGTAGCAAAACTGTAGCTTTCATTTGGTATAAACATCAAAGATGTTTAAATTTTTTTTTTGAGATTTAAGCATTACCTATTTAATTATATGTAACAGACAAGCACAATCCGGCCCGAAGACCAAAAGAGACCAAAAGAGACCAAAAGAGACCAAAAGAAAGCTGTTTTTTGTTTCGACTCATAAATACTTGGTCCTAAAAATTAAAAATATATAAGATGAAATCTTGAGTCCCCATTGCTGTTGATTCTAAGCGCTGGTGCGGGGAATTTAAAAATATTAAGGCTTTTGATTAGTACGTTGACAAATTTATACCTGGTTTTGATTTTGCTCCAGTCAATATCCAATGAAAGGTAATATTGTCTTTCTCTGGGAAGGAAGGTGCGATCAAACATTTGCCCTTCGTTTTCCCATGTGTTCTCAAATCCGCCGAAAATATTGTTTGCTCCATAACCAAGAGAAACATTCAACCATTTTGGAAATTTAGATTGACTGTCTTTTTTTAGGTGAAATGGATTAAAAGAAAGCCAATAAGTCTGCGCGTTGTAATCTTTCAGGAGTTTTTCAGAATAAGAAGTTCCATAAAGATTGTCTACCCTTTCTTTTACAGCGGGATCAAATTCATCGTAGCTATTGAAATGGGAGGAGAACTTTAGCTGAAATTTTTGTTCTTGCCAGAGTAATTCTTGTGAAATGAATAAAGCAGACCCAGCAGTATTGGCAATCAAATCTCCTGGAGAGGCACCCCAGCGCTCCGAAAAGCCATCCAGCACTTCAATGCTTGCTTGAAATGACCAGCCAAGCAAACCACCAATCCAGACAGCTTTTTTATCTTTCATCCCAGTCCATCTGTAAATTCCAGTCATGTACATGCTTTCAGCATAAGTAGTCCAAACATGTCCGGCTTTGTCCATTTGGTTCCATTCCCCATTGTCATTGTAAAAGTGAAAAGCTGATTGTTCGTATTGACTGTACCAGAAATTGCTTAGGCTGTACATGGCGGTGCTGTAAGAAGCGGCAGCTAGACCCGAAACAGCCAAGGCTCTTTTAGGCTTGTAATCATCTGGAATTGCCCAAAAACTTTTATTGGGTGCTGCTTGCTTTTTTTGTGCAAGGAGGTTTTGGCTAAATAAAAAGCAATAAATTAGAAAAACAGAAACAATTAGGAGCTGAGACGGCGCAATGGAACGAATATTGTTGAAATAATTTTTAGAGAAAAAATTGTTAACAGATCGATAATTAATTTTTTGAAGCCTTGTCATTTTGGGCTGATATTTTGTTTTGCCCAACTTGTCAACCAAAATGGCAACCAAGTTGTTTTTTCCTAAAGCGTCTTTTTTAGATGATTTAACAAAAAAATTACATAAATATGATAATAAGTGTTAAGATGACACTTGCCTGTTTATGTACGTTTCCTGATAAAATGCAAAATTATATGCTTTGAATCGACGGATTTTACCCCTAAAATTAGTGAAATAACTGTTGGTTAACTATTTTTGCGGCAAAATTTGGGAAGCAGTTTTAAGAATAATTAACACCTTTTTAATAAGAATGCTGAGATATATAAATAACGCAATACAGAATAAAATATTAATCTATTTCGCCTTTGTCATTACAGGGCTATTTGGTTTTAATAGTTCTGTTCTTGCACAGGATGTTGCCGCCGGCGAAAGTGCCTATAAAATCAATTGTGCGAGCTGCCATAAGGTTCACACTAAATTAGTAGGTCCGGCTTTGGCAGGTGTGTACGACAAATACGAAAGAGAATGGCTTTATAAATGGATAAAGAACTCTTCAGCCATGATAAAATCTGGCGATGAGAGAGCAAATGCCATTTACAATGAGTACAATCAGTCTGTGATGACCGCTTTCCCGACTTTGTCGGAGGGGGACATGGACAATATATTGGCTTATGTACAGCAGGAAACACTTGCTGGGCCTCCAGTTGCCGCAGTAACCGGGGGAACTGGTGAAGGTGGAGCAGCAGTCTCTAACTCATTTGGTCCGACTCAAATTTACATTCTGATCATCACCCTGGCATTGATCCTTATTACCTTTGTTTTGGCGAAAGTATTGAGCACCTTGGGCAATTTGGTTAGAGTTAGAGAAGGATTGCCGGAATACGAGCCCTTCTCAATGGGCAAATTCTTCCGAAATCGTGGTTTAAAATTAGGTTTGGGCCTTGCAGCATTCGGTCTACTAGCTTATACAACTTACGATAACGCTGGAAGCCTTGGCCGTCAGGAAGGATATGCTCCTGCTCAGCCAATTAAGTTCTCACACAAGCTTCACGCTGGTATCAATGGTGTTGATTGTCAATATTGTCACTCTGGCGCTGCCAAAGGGAAATCTGCAGTCATTCCATCTCCAAATGTTTGTATGAACTGCCACAAACAAATTCAAGAAGGTCCAGAATACGGGACAAAAGAAATTCAGAAAATTTACGATGCCATTGGTTTTGATCCCAAAACCAAGAAATACATTGAAGGATACGAGCAAAAGCCGATTGATTGGGTGAGAATCCACAATTTGCCGGATCATGTTTATTTCAATCACGCTCAGCACGTTGTTGCTGGTGGTGTTGAATGTCAAACATGTCACGGTGAAATACAGGAAATGGAAGTTGTTGGACAACATTCTTCTTTAGGTATGGGCTGGTGCATCGATTGTCATCGTGAAACAGATGTGAAGTTTGCCAGCAATGAGTATTACAGCATTTATGAAAAATACCATGAAGAAATGAAAGCTGGAGAGCGTTCAAATGTGAAAGTGGAAGATATCGGTGGTCTGGAATGTCAAAAATGCCATTATTAAAAAAAAATTGATTGAAACCTGTTGGGTGATTCATAAATCATCCAGGTAAATTTCAAGAAAGAATAAATATAATATGAGTAATAAGAAATACTGGAAAGGCTTTGACGAGTTGGAGAACAGTCCTGAGTTTGTAAAAAACAGCAGGAATGAGTTCAGTGAAACGCCACCTGTACTTGAAGAACTGAAGTCAACTGCTTCCACTCATTCGGGAAGAAGAGATTTTCTGAAGATTCTTGGTTACAGTGTAACTGCAGCTACTGTTGCTGCAAGCTGTGAAATTCCTGTCAGAAGAGTTATGCCTTATGTAGTTAAGCCGGAAGAGATCACTCCTGGTTTGGCTAATTATTATGCTTCTACTTTTGTAAATGGAAGTGATTATTGTAGTGTATTGGTTAAAACAAGAGAAGGCCGTCCAATCAAAATTGAGGGGAATGAACTTTCTACCATTACCAAAGGTGGTACGAGTGCCAGGGCACAGGCTTCGGTTATCAGTCTTTATGACAATGCAAGATTAAAGAAACCAGCTATCAACGGTGCAGATTCTGACTGGCCAACGATCGACAAAGAGATTAAAAGTAAATTGGCTTCTGTAAATGGAGACATTGTAATTTTGAGTAACTCGATTGTTAGTCCTTCGACAAAAGCAGCCATTAATAAATTTAAAAACCGTTTTGGCAAAACCAAAGTTGTTTTTTACGAGCCAGTAAGTAAATCTGGTATGCTTTATGCAAACGAGGCTTCTTTTGGTAAAAAAGTCGTTCCTGGATACAATTTTGAAAAGGCTGAGGTTATTGTCAGTGTTGATTGTGATTTCTTAGGAACATGGGTTTCTCCAACAGAATTTTCAGCAGATTATATTAAGAATAGAAAAATCAGCCCGGACAATCCTACGATGTCTCAGCACTTCCAGTTTGAATCCAGGGTAACTACTACTGGTGCCAGTGCAGATTATCGTCGTTCGATCAAACCTTCTCAGGTGGGTGCTGTATTGGTAGAATTGTTGCGTGAAGTAGGCGGAAGCGCCGGTTCTTCTGGAGCTCAATTCTCAGAAATAGTTACAAATACAATTAAAAAAGCAGCCCTTGCATTGAAAGGGGCGAGAGGTAAATCATTGATTGTTTCTGGTTCAAATGATCCGGATGTTCAAATGATTGTCAATGCAATTAATTCGCAATTGAACAATTACGGAACAACAATTGATTTTGATTCTGCCTACACAGCGCACCAAGGCGATGACAAAGCAATGGTTCAATTGGTAGCAGATATGAAAGCTGGTAGAGTAGGAGCATTGCTTTTGAACAATGTGAATCCTTCTTACAGCTATCCTGATGCAGCAGCATTCAACGATGGTCTTGCCAAGGTAGGATTGAGTATTTCATTCAATGACAGAGTTGATGAAACGGCAGCGGCTGGAGTAAAGTACCTCACGCCAGATCATCATTATTTGGAAAGCTGGAGTGATGCAGAGTTTAGAACTGGACATTATTCATTGATTCAACCAACCATTTCACCACTTTTTGATACCCGTTCAATGGGTGAAAGTTTATTGTCTTGGTCTGGTGCTGGAGATGTTGACTTCTACGATTTTATTAGAAAAACATGGAAAAGTAATTTGATTGGAGGAGCTTCTTTCAACGATGCTTGGAATAAGGCATTGCACGATGGTGTATATGTTGGAAGAGGTGGTAGTGGTGAAATTGAGGAGTCTGGAATGGCTGGTGCAACCTTTACTGGTAGCACAAGTTCTGCTGTTTCTAAAATAGCTTCCAAAGCTCAAGGCGGTGGAGGTATTGAGGTGACTTTGTATGAAAACATCACCATTGGTGATGGTCGTTATGCAAACAATCCATTCCTTCAGGAAACACCGGATCCAATAGCTAAAGTATGTTGGGACAATTACGCAATTGTTTCTCCAAAAACAGCAGACAAAAATGGTTGGACAGACGGATCATTGATGCGTACACCAACAAAAGGAAGTGATATTATCAGTGTTACTTCAAATGGTAAGACGATTGAATTGCCAATTACTATTCAGCCGGGAATGCAGGAAGATGTTATTGCAATTGCGGTTGGTTACGGAAGAAAAAAACCAGGTAGTGAGCATTGTACAGTAGGAGCCAATGCCTATCCATTATTGGCATATAATGGCAACTCATTTGATTTTGATATCAGCAATGCGAGCATGAGCAAGACCAGCAATGGTTATGAATTGGCTCAGACACAAACGCATCATACCATTGATGATAAAAGAGAAATTATCAATGAAACCACTCTTGCCGAATACAAAGTAAAAAATGATTCTGGAAACTATTCAGGACAAAGAATGGCCGATCCAGTATGGAAAGATCATCACCATTTTACACTTTACGGAAATCACGATTACAAATTAAAACAAGGACACCACTGGGGGTTAGCAGTAGATCTAAACTCTTGTACAGGTTGTTCGGCTTGTGTTGTCGCTTGTAATATTGAAAACAATGTTCCTATTGTCGGAAAGGAAAATGTGCATCGTGCACATGAAATGCACTGGATGAGAATTGACAGATATTACTCTGCTAATCCTGAAAAAGATCCAGACTTTGAGCATCCGGAAATTGCTTTCCAACCTATGATGTGCCAGCATTGTGACAATGCTCCATGTGAGAATGTTTGTCCAGTAAACGCATCTAACCACAGTTCGGAAGGATTGAACCAAATGGCTTACAACCGTTGCATTGGTACAAGATATTGTGCGAACAATTGTCCATTTAAAGTGCGTCGTTTCAACTGGTTTGATTTCACTGGTACAGATAGTTTCTACGCAAAAACGATGTTGGACAATGATCAAACAGTTATGGTTGATAATCTTAGCCGTATGGTCTTGAATCCAGATGTAACCATCCGTTCTCGTGGAGTAATGGAAAAGTGTTCCTTCTGTGTTCAGAAAATTCAGGATGGTAAATTAGAGGCTAAAAAAGGCAAGCGTAAATTAAGAGATGGCGAGATCAAAACAGCTTGTCAATCTTCTTGTCCTACACATGCCATTACCTTTGGTGACATGAATGACAAAGACAGTGAGGTAAACGAATGGAGAGAAAATAGACGTAATTACGAATTGTTGTTGGACATTCACGTATTGTCTTCAGTTAGTTATTTGACGAAGGTTCGTAACAAAGAAGAAATAGAAGGAAAAGTATATAATTTGGAGCATACTCCAATGGAAGATCATGGTGGACATGGCGATCATGGCGATGGTCATGGTGGCGATCACGGAGGGCATGGTGCTCATGGTGACGGTCACGGTGGAGACCATGGAAAAGGTGGTCACGGAAAAGATCATGGAGCCAAAGGTCATGGAAAGGATCATGGAAAGGACCATGGCAAAGGACATGGAGATCATGGACATGACCATGGAGATCATGGACACGATGATCACAAACATTAATTCCGGGGATATCAAATTGAATTGAATCAGGTAGGAAGGGGCTTCATTGTCCCAAGCTGTTATTTGTAAATTTTATTAAAGATAGATGTGATTTTCTTTTAGATTAAACACTATTCAGAGAATCACATTTGACAATATATTGAAATAAAAACGAGATATGTCAAATTATGCATCACCAGTCAGGGATCCATTAATTACCGGTAGTAAATCCTACTCGGATATTACTGAGGATATTATTGGACCTGTTGAGGCGAAGCCTACACCATTGTTCATGTTGGCACTTTTGATTTCTGCTTTAACAGCTGGAATGGGAGTAATGATGATTCTGTATACTATATGGATGGGAATTGGTGTTTGGGGAGAAAATAAAACCATTGGATGGGCCTGGGATATCACCAATTTCGTTTGGTGGGTAGGTATCGGTCACGCGGGAACATTGATCTCGGCGATTCTACTGTTGTTCCGTCAGAAATGGAGAACGGGTGTAAACCGTTCTGCAGAGGCGATGACAATTTTCGCTGTTGTCTGTGCCGGTTTATTTCCTTTGATTCACATGGGTAGAATTTGGGATGGATTTTTCATCTTCCCTTACTGGCCAAATGACAGAGGACCTTTATGGCCAAACTTTAACTCACCATTGTTGTGGGATGTATTTGCAATATCGACTTATTTGACTGTTTCCTTATTGTTCTGGTATACTGGTTTGGTTCCTGATTTGGCAACTGTAAGAGACAGAGCCAAGGGATGGAGACGTAAAGTTTATTCAATTGCTAGTTTTGGATGGCAAGGAACTGCCCGTCAATGGCAACGTTTTGAATCTATTTCATTGGTATTGGCTGGATTGGCAACACCACTTGTACTTTCTGTACACTCGGTGGTATCATTTGATTTCGCGACTTCAGTTATTCCTGGTTGGCATACAACCATTTTCCCACCATACTTTGTGGCTGGAGCGATTTTCTCTGGATTTGCGATGGTATTGACTTTGATGTTGGTAGCGCGTAAAGTGATGGGATTGGAAGATTACATTACTGTGAACCATGTAGAATCGATGAACAAGGTAATCTTGATGACTGGGTCTATTGTA
>CALBCY010000025.1 GCA_937927195.1 uncultured Chitinophagales bacterium | reverse complement strand
AGTTAAAATAAAAAAAGATTGATTGAATCAAGCTCATCAAAGCCTTCTCCAATCAATCTTCATTTCATATTATCAAAACATTTAAAAACCTATTTTTTTTCTACTTGAGGTATTGAAATCTTTCTTTTGGTAATTGTAGATTTCAGCCAAAGTCAAGGCCTTCTCTGGTAATTCATCTCCAAAAGCATTTAAGAGTTCTTTCGTTTTGTTTTCGTCCAATTCTCTGAATTCATAAAACGCAATCATTCGACCTTTCCTAAACAATGCTTTGTCAATTTTAGACACATCTGTATTGAAAGTACAGATCACTTTGATATTCAAATAATCACTGAACAAACCATCGGTCAACTGAAGGATGGTTGATACAACAGAATTTTGTCCTGCATCATCTCTTGACATGATGACTTTCTCTGCATCTTCAATAATCAATACAGAATTTTTCTGATGAATAAGGAAACTAATAAAGTCAGGCTGAAGCAATGCATTCACAAAATCAACCGGAATGAAAATAAATTGCTGATCAGGCTTTCTACACAACAAATGCTTGATGTAAGAAGTTTTTCCAGTACCAGGCTTACCATGTAAAAGGATCAATCCAGACTCTTTCTTTTCAAGAGAATCTTCAATTATCTTATCTATTTCAGAAAAATCATCGTTGTAATTCTTTAAAATATCCGTAGCAAATTTGTCAATTTTTACATTGTCTGTATAGAACCTGCCATTGTTCCTGCCAAGTACACTAAACACTGGTGTCTTGGCCTTAGCAAATTTATTTCTCAAATTTTTGACAACTGAAAGCGCCCATTTTTCTGTCGCTTCATCCCCACTCTCGTATAAATAAACAAGGCTCAGCTCATCGCAATCAAAATTTAATCCCATGCACAAATTACTAAGATCACTTGCGTAAAAACAATTGGTTATGTGGTCATCTTCTTGTTTGGCATCCTTCTCATTAGAGGTTTTCCACTTTTTCAATACCAGTTTCAAACCTTTTGAATCCAGGTCCAATAGCTCCATTAGCTGATCAAAGTTTTGCTTATTGACCTCCAATGAAATATTAAACACGACCGTAGAGGGAAGCACGTTGTATCTATTTACAAAGTACAAATCACCATCAAACTCTCCATAACCATCATATGCCTGCTTCGCTTTCATAACAATTCCGTTTATTCTATTTTTTATTTACCACCAAAATCAATTCAAATGATTTAGATCGATCAGTGATGTAAAAGTGTAGTAATGTGTTTTTTCAAATTAAAGTTCCGATATCTTTACAAAAGTAAGTTCAATTGATAGACTTAGGAGGTGAAATTTATTTAAGACTATTTTTCTCGGCTATAAATTCAATAATTTTTTCTGCCAATATTCCTTCTTCTTCTACAGTCGAAACATGCCCCATCCCATCTATATAAACTTCTTTATTGTTTGGAATATATTGAGCATATTTTTCAGTATGCTGATGCCAAATCAACGCATCTTTGGTTCCATGAATTAAAAGAAAAGGCATTTTCAAGTTTTTCAATTGTTCATATCTTGAGCCAGATTTACGGATGGCCTTCCCATGCCGCAAATCAACCTTTTTATGATTCACATAATCGTTTTGCATTTGAAACAAATACCTTTGAGCTGTATATGAAACAAACTCTTCTTCTATTTCATCATCGTTTCGCAGAAATACGACGGAATAGATTCTCTTTTTTATTTCCTTCAGATAGGATTGAGGATTGCGCCCATATTTCATGATCAATTTGGCGTTTTCCGTAAGTACTTTCCCTGAAAGAGAAACCAATTTGGGATCGTAATAATAGCCGGAAGATGAAATGCTGGTAACGGTATGCACCCTTTCCGGATGATTAATGGCCAAGCATTGAGCAATCATCCCGCCCATTGAAACGCCTACAATATGAGCTTTTTCTTTCCCTAGTTTATCTAAAATTCGACAAGCATCTTTGGCCATATCAGCCAACAAATAGGATTTAAGACCTTTGGGGTCTTTGCCTTCTATCCAACGAGTTTTACCGGTATCTCTATTGTCAAAACGTACAACGTGAAAGGAAGCATCGAGCAGTGGCTGTATCAAGCCTGGCTTCCATGCAAGGCCAGTCGTTCCATAGCCCATTACCAATAAAATGGTCGGATTCTTTTCATCACCAATGCTTTCAAAATGAATGCACAATTCTTCATTACAAACAGTATCTAATCTACCCAAATGAAAATCTGGAGCTGTACCTTTTTCGAAAACCTCTTCAATAAGGGCATCCGTATTTTTAGGCAAAGGAGGTAATTTTTGAGAAGTAAAACAACTACTTAAAGACAAGATTATTGAGGATAAACTAAGCATAAACCAAATTTGCAGGGTTCTTTTCATTGGTCATGAAATTCAAATTCTTGATATTACAATTCAACAAAAAACAAAAAAAATCGAACAAGGAATTCAGAAAACTTAAAACCCAATCATCGCAATTCTGTCAAATGCTCTTTGTTCAGTTTTTTTGCTTCGATAATTCCTTTGGCTAATATTTCATCATCCTCTCCAAGGATATTAAAGAAACCGTTGTTCTTCCAAATATGGCGGGCAATGTAAGCCTTGATGTAGTTTTTTACCTGTGGCAGATTTTCACTTAAATCTTGAATATTAAATTCAGCTTTTTCAGAAGCGAGGAAACCGTAAAATTCTTCGAGTATTTTACCTTCAATCTTGAAGTTGCTTTTGAAAGAATCGAAATCTTTCATTTTAAGATACTCTGTTTGGTTTTGGCTGAAATGATAATATGCAAAGGGTGGAATATAGGAACGAGCCTGTAAAAATGTACTGCTCAGTTTACTTGAATCAACTGGAACAAAAATGTCTGGTGTTATTCCACCTCCACCAAAAACGACTCTTCCTTTTTTGGTGGTATACTCAATTGTATCATTAATTTTTATGCTGTCTTGATTGAAGAGTTCTCCACTGAAATATCTATCAGAAAGTTCTTCGTTGTATTCTTCTTGGTCCCCTGTATCGTAATGTTTTTGAATGGAACGTCCGCTTGGAGTATAGTAACGAGCAACCGTCAATCGAAGAGCAGAGCCGTCAGAAAGACTGTGTTGTTCCTGAACCAATCCTTTTCCGTATGACCTTCGTCCAACAACCATTCCTCGATCGAGATCTTGAACTGCGCCAGCCAAAATTTCACTCGCTGATGCCGAACCTTGATCGATTAATACCACTACCTCACCCTCTTCAAATGCACCAAACTTTTTGGAGAAATAATCCTTGCGATTGTAATTTTTACCTTTGGTGTAAACCAACAAATTTTTACCACCAATTATTTCATCAGCAATCTTTGTAGCTGCGTCTAAATAGCCTCCTGGGTTTTGTCGCAAATCAAGAATCAACTTTTCCATTCCTTGTTCCTGAAGACTGATCAATGCCTCTCCAAACTCATTGTAGGTTGTCGCACTAAATCTGCTCAATTTTATAAAACCAATATTGTCTTCCAACATATAAGCCGCATCCAAACTCACCAACGGAATTTTTCCACGATTGATGACAATGTCCTGTAAGTCAGAAAATCCATCTCGTTTTATCCCAACTTTTACAGAGGTTCCCTTTTCCCCTTTCAACAAACTAATGACTTCAGTAGTCGTTAATCCTTCACGGGCCACCAAGGAATCATTGATTACAACTATTTTATCTCCCGGTAACAATCCACTTTTGTCGGCTGGGCCTTCTTCAATAATGGAGATCACAAAAATGCTGTCTTTTACCACTGAAAATTCAATTCCTATTCCATCAAAATTACCTTGGAGAGATTCATTGACATCTTCTATTTCATCAGAGGTTATATAACTGGAATGAGGATCTAGCTGACTCAATGTTTCTCTAATGACCATTTCATTCAGGTCTTTTCGATTGATCGTATCAACATATCGAGCATTTACAAAGTTTAAAACTTCGTTGATGGTCTCTGATCCACTAAAGGTTCTTGAGTATTCAGAAGGGCTGACTTTTAGCTTTAAATTTTCGTAAAGCTTGTAGCCAATTTGCATCCCAGCAACCATAACCAATGCAAAGGCGATGGGCAAGTAAACGTTCAATCCAGACTTTTTCGGATTGTTGTTATTTTCTATATTATTAGTTTCGATCTTCTTTGTATTTGGTTCGAATAAAAGCAGTAGAATAAGCTATAAATATAACGGTAAAAGGGCTAAAAAGTGTTTTTTGTTCTGCTTGAAATAAAATTTTAGGTTTATTTAAGGAAAGAAGGCCAGAAAGACTCGGAATTGGGTAGTATTTATCACGCTTTTGCTCATAAGACGGATCAGTGTCCACGCAACAAAGTCCTTTCGACCGATAGGGAGAAAACTTGTTCGCATATGAATGAAAGGGCTAAGATGAATTTCATGCTTCCATTAAAAGATTTCTCCTGCGTCGAAATGACAAGTGGGGCGAGGAAACTAATCCCAGCCCAGTAGGAAAGCCAGCCCAGACAGGCTTTTGGTCATAAGACCAAAAGAGAGCGTCATAAGACTAAAAGATAGCATCATAAGACCAAGAGTAAAGCGTCATAAGACAAAAAGAAAGCTTCTAGTTTTTTCGTGAAATTTATTCCTGATTATTCTACAATTTCAAATCGACGACGCACTTCCTCTTTGTAAAAACCATTGTAATGCCACCATTCTGATTGTATCGGAATAAAACCCGCCTTTTTCATAACTGTTCTTAATAGTTTTCGATTGTCAATTTGTTCCGTATTCAATACACCTTTATTGAACAAATCCTTTTCATAGCGTGGTTGAGATTCGGGGCCAAAAAAATCGAAACCAGTTCCCATGTCCAACTCTTTATCAAACTCATCCACTATGCTCAAATCTACCGCACAACCAAAATTGTGAAGCGAACCAGCATTTGGACTAGCAACATACCTTTGAAACTCTGTTCCAGCTACTTTGTCCCACATTTCTCTTTGAATGCTTCTTGGACGACAAGCGTCAAAGATCAATAAGCTGTACTCGGGCTGGATCTTCTTTAGTTCTTTTTGAGCATTTTTCAACTTTGCTGCAACCTCAGGTTGAAGAAAAGCTTTGTCCAGATCCTTGTAAAGAACCCGTTCCATGAAATTGTCTTTAGTGGCATATTTAAGGTCGATCTTTATACCAGGAATGTATTCTTTCAAATCGACCAAACCTTTCTCTTCCAATTTTTGATTCATAGAAAGTTGTGATGTTCTATTGGGCATCATTTCAGGATTTTCAGTTCCCTTATATTCATCAAATGGGTCTTCGATCTTTTCAATTTTCTCAGGATTAGTTCGATCTTCAGCTTCCTTGTTCTCTACTGCTGAAATAGGAGGTGGATTTTGTGATTCTGCAGCAGCAGTCCTTACCTTATTGATCTTTTCAATTTCAAGGTCTTCAGCACTTCTTTTTGAATTGCTAAGGAGCAACCATAAGTTAAGAATCAACATCAGCATAATAAAAGCCAATAAGAAAAATTGAGATTTACTTTTCAAGAAAACATTACTTTTTAGAAACCCTTGGATCCAAGAATCCATAGATTAAATCAACAAAAATATTTATGCTCACAAAGATCGTAGCTGTCAATAAAACAGAGCCCATTACAACAGGAAAATCCAAGTTTTGTAAGGCCTTAATGGTTTCAAAACCGAGCCCCTTGATATCGAATATAATTTCAATAAAGAAAGCTCCCGCAAGCAGGCCAGCAAACCATCCTGATATCGCGGTTATTACAGGGTTCAAAGCATTTCGCAAAGCATGCTTATAAACGACTTTGGCAAATGAAAGCCCTTTCGATTTTGCGGTTCGAATATAATCTTGTGAAAGTACTTCAACCATTGATCCCCGTGTTAACTGGGTTATAATGGCTATGGGTCGAATCCCTAAAGCCAAAGCAGGCAAGATGATGTTCTGAGGTTGAAATACTTCATCACCCAGATCAGTCAATTCAAACAGCCCACCAGTATGACTCAAGCCTGTATAATCAGATAAAAGATATCCAAAGACCAATCCGAGGATTACACCTGAAAAGTACGAGGGTTGTGAAATACCCAAAACAGTCGTAACTAAGATGGAATTATCAACGAATGTATATTGCCGCAAAGCAGCCAGAATTCCGAATAGAATTCCGAAAAAGGAAGCCAGCCCCATTGCTGTTATGGCCAAAATAGCCGTGGTGGGCAAAGCACTCGTTATGACCTCTGTAACCCTTCTTTTGGTTTGATAGGAACGCCTCAGATAAGGAAGTTTAGCGACGACCGCTTTCTCCCCGATACTGAACATTTTACTATAACGATATTCCTTTTTGTTCTTAGGCGTATCTTCATAGATTGAAATGGGTGAAATGTCATTGAGGTAATATAAAAACTGAACAGGGACCGGTTCGTCCAAGTATTCGGCCTTTCTTATGGCTTCTATAGAGGCTACATCAGCTCTTTGTCCCATCACTAGTCGTGCAGGGTCAGGCATCATTTTAAATAAAATGAAAACCAGAATGGTTACTCCAAAAAGTACGGAAAAACCAGATAAAAGTCTTTTGATTATAAATTGTATCATTGCTATAGCGCCAAATACGGGCAAACAAAGTTTAACCGCATTTCAAAGCGCTCAAATATAGGGATAATTCGTGAAATTCTACTGAAATGAAATTTCAATAAAATGATACTGGTTTTAGACAATTACATCTAGTTTTTTTATCATCGGGTTTCCCACACACCACACCACACAACACAACACAACACAACACAACACAACACAACACACACCAACCGTCATTTCGGAATTTTCAATGCCTCCATTTTCTAAGCTGAGAAAAATAGTTAGAAAATATCCGAAATCACGCGTACCACTTGTCGCTAAGTTTTCATGAAATGATCCTGACACAAACACTACACACCACAACACACTCCAACCGTCATTTCGGAATTTTCAATGCCACCATTTTCTAAGCTGAGAAAAATAGTTAGAAAATATCCGAAATCACGCGTACCACTTGTCGCTAGGTTATCGTGAAATGATCCTGACACAAACACTACACACACCACACCAACACACCAACACACC
>CALBCY010000024.1 GCA_937927195.1 uncultured Chitinophagales bacterium | reverse complement strand
TAGCCTTCATTTATTTTAAATTAAAAAAAATCATATACCACGGAACTTTCTGATGGTTAATATCCGTTAAATAGATTAATAAAGTTGATTAAAATTCAACCTTTGTATTTATGATGAGACAAAAAAATTCCAGAGCAATACCCTATTAAGAATTTTTTTTTTTTAGACAATTAAATTTTACACTAAATATTTTTTCGTCTGATTTGTTTAACTAACACAAAAAACCTCAATGCTAAATTTTACTCCAAAACTGGTTTTATTATTATTTCTATGTCAAATTGGTTTTGCTCAATCTACTGGAAAAATTTCAGGTAAAGTTCTTGAGCCCTCAGGCACCCCAGCCATTTACACAACCATAATCCTTAAAGAAGCTGCTGACAGTAGTATGATTAAGGGGGAAATAACCAATGAAGATGGGAATTTCACCTTAGAAGAAATTCCTTTTGGAAACTACTTCATCACCGTAAGCTATGTTGGTTTTGCTGAATACAATTCTGACAAATTTGACCTCAACAAAGCCGATCAAGAAATTGAGCCAATCACTTTGAGTGAAATGAGTAGCGAATTGGCAGAAGTAGTTGTTACTGCCCGTCGACCATTGCTTGAAATGAAGCCCGATCGAATGGTTCTGAATGTGGAAGGAACCATCAACTCCTCCGGAAACAATGCGCTTGAACTGATGCGAAAATCTCCTGGTGTGGTGGTGGACAATAATGAGAACATCAACCTGCTAGGAAAGTCTGGTGTAATGATTTACATCGATGGCAAACCAAGCCCACTCAGCGGAGACGATCTTGCAGCTTATTTAAAATCTGTCCAATCTGATCAAATTGATGCCATTGAAATCATCACCAATCCATCTGCCAAATACGATGCACAAGGGAATGCTGGCATCATAAACATAAGAATGAAAAAAGACAAACGTCTTGGATCCAACACCAATCTAAATTTAACCTATGCCGTTGGTGAAACCTACCAATTCAATGGATCAATAAACGCCAATTACAGAAACAAAAAGATCAATCTTTTTGGAACCTATGGATATGGCCAAGGAACCAACTTAAACTGGATGGAATTTGATCGCCAAATAAACGGCTTGGGCTTCTTTAACGATACAAGAATAGACAATGACAATGATGGAATGAACGGTAAAATCGGAATGGACTATTTCATCAATGACAAAAACACCATTGGCTTTCTTGCCGAAGTCAGAACAAACGAATGGTCGGCATTTAATACAGGCTTAACAGACTTTTATACGCAACCTAGAACTGGAAACGAAGCGGACAGCGTTTTAATTTCTATCAACGATCCTGTTAACTTAAATAACAATTACAATTTCAACCTCAACTATCAATACGATGTCAAAGATGGAGCAAAGGTCAATGTTGACCTGGACTATGGAATTTACAGAGGATCCAGCGAAACAAATCAAAGCAACGTTTACAAAGACACTTACAATGGAACCGATAAGTTTAGCATCCTCAACAGAAATGATGCAACTACAGACATAGACATCTTAACTGGAAAAATTGATTACGAAAGAAAATTGTTTGGAGGTCAATTTGGTATCGGCTACAAAAGTTCTTTCGTTAGAACAGACAATGACTTTGATTGGTTAAATGAAAATGAAAACATCTACACAATCGACTTGGACCGTTCCAATCAATTCATTTATGATGAATATGTCAATGCTGGTTATATCAACTACAATGGCCAATTGAAAAAAGTTAGTTACCAATTGGGATTGAGAGGAGAACAAACAAACTCCAAAGGTGAATTGTTGGCATTTCAAGATGTCAATGATAAAATTGTAAAGCGTTCCTATTTTGATTTGTTTCCATCGGTAAGTCTTTCTTATGGCTTGAATCAAAATCACAATTTCAGCTTAAGCTACAGCCGAAGAATCAATCGCCCATCTTATCAGGATCTCAACCCATTCCTTTTCCAGTTAGATCAATTGACGGTCGAGCAAGGCAATCCCTTTTTAAGGCCTGAATACACAAACAACTACCAATTGAGACACTCTTTTAAATACCGTTTCAATACAACAATAAGTTACAGCAAAACCAAAGATGTGATCGCCAGGTTGCTCGATTCCAATCCCAAAGATCCTAGAGGATCGCTGTTTGGATATAGAAATGTCTCCACCCAAAATCAATACTCAATCAATTTTGCAGCCCCCGTTGATGTAACGAAATGGTGGAGCAGTTTTGTTAGCCTAACAGGATTCAGAATGGAAAACAAAGCAGAATACATTGATACTTTTGCTGTCAACACACCAAGTGAGTTCATAGACACCGTCAATCTTGATTTGTCTGTCAATTCTTTCAATATTTACAGTTCACAAACTTTCAAACTTCCATATAAATTATCCTTTGAAGTTTCTGGTTGGTACAATTCTGCCGGAATCTGGGAAGGAAACTTTGCTTCAAACGATATGTGGTCGATTGATCTCGGATTGCAAAAGAAGATATTCAAAGACAAAGGAAAGATTAAAGTTTCTGTTAGCGATGTATTCAAAACTGCTGTTTGGGATGGAATAACCGATTACAATGGATTGTACATGACAGGAACCGGAGGCTGGGACAGCCGAAGATTAAAAATAAACTTCTCCTACTTGTTTGGCAACGAAGGAGTCAAAAGCAGGAACAGAAAGACTGGATTAGAGGCAGAACAAAATAGAATAAAAACGGAATAAGCATTCGATGTGCGGTTTCTGGTTTCGGATTTCTGGTTTCCGGTTTCCGGTTTCCGATTTCCGATTTCCGGTTTCCGATTTCCGATTTCCGGTTTCGGTAACAGTAAAAACCAAGTTTCTTTCAATTGGAAGCTTGGTTTTTATTTTACTCCCTTCAACCCACATCATTTTAACAGGGTTCTGTCTTTTGATACCTCACCTGAACCAAACCAGTATCGTAGGCTTTTGAAGAAATGAGTTTTATATTTTGAGGAGGAGTTCCTCCTTTAAAAAGTCGCTTTCCATTGCCTAGAATGGTGGGAATGATTGAAATAATATACTCATCGATCAATCCATGATCCATCAATAATTTAACGATCTCCCCTCCTCCATCACAATAAATATTTTTACCTTCTCTTTTTTTGAGTCCGTCAATCAATTCAACAATGTTTCCATTGTAAAAAGTGATGCCTTCTTTTTCAGCCATATCTTGCCGACTCAAAACATAACAATCGTACTGTTTTGCTTGTGGAAAATCGTTGATCATTCCCAGCACTTTTTCATAGGTTTTTCTCCCAACAATGTAAGTATCAATTTGCGATGTGAATTCTACATACCCATAATCCTCGCCCTCTTTCTCAACGAGAGACAACCAAGATATATCGTCTTTTTCTGTTGCAATAAAACCATCTAGGCTCATACAAATATATAGAATTACCTTTCGCATTATTTTTTTTTGATACTCTAAATGAAGGATCAAAGATTTCTTGGAACCTATTTTAGTCTAAAGTTGTTTTTGAAACCAAACCCCAATTATGAAAATTAGACATTTTCTAGTAATTATTCCTTTCTTAATTTGTTTTTTATCAGGTTTGTCAATCTACCTAAATTCACAAATGCAGAATGAAATATTAGACAAATACGACAATACATTTTTGAACAAACATTCTTCGCATAGGGAAATAATGATAAAACTATCAAACACTGACTTTAACCAATATCAAAAATGTCAAGATACTATTGCTGGCAGCGTAACATACTTTTTCTCTTTTTCGATAGTTTCTTTTTTTATCCTTCTGTTTGCTTACATGTCCAATCATCAGAAATTTGTGGATTGGTTGAGGCTAAAAAGGGGAATTAAGCCAGAGCAGTCCTATATTGGGAATCCAGAATAAATCTTTTCTCCCACAATCCCTATGGTTTAGCTAAAATCATACCGATAATGAAAAAAACCTGTATTCGGCTCAGCCCGCTTAAAACCTCTCGATTCATAAAGCCGCTGGGCATTAAAATTGTCTTCTGCCGTATTTAAAGAAATATAACTGGCTTTGTCCATCTTTGCATATTCAATGGCGATATTTATTAAAATTTCACCATAACCGTTCTTCCGATAAGCCTCTTCAACATACAAATCTCCCAAATGCCAATTTCTTTTCGCCTCCAAAGACGAAAAGTTAGCATACAGCAGAGCAAAACCTACAGGGACTTGCCCTTCAACTTCTTCCATCGTTCCCAAAAAAACAATCGATTCTTTATTGCTCAAACGCTCGGTAAGATACGATCTACCCAATTCAATATCGGATTCCTGCTTGTAAAAAACTCTGTACTTATCAAAGAGCTCCACTACTTGATCTATTTGATCAACTTCCAATTTTACTATTTTCATTCTTATATTTTTTTTTTCAATCTTGTTAAAGATGCAATCACAGCGACCAATTCAATGGACATCGAAATCACCATAACAATACACCAACAAATGCAGAAAATACAATGTCTTTTACAGATAAATAATTAACATAAAATTATTCAACTCCCTTTCCTACTGCGCATTTAATGGGAGGGGAGGCGCAGTTTCGATCAACTAAGAAATTCTATTCTATATCATATTTTTATGACGAAACAGCATTTCACATCTACTAACAACGTAATATAAGCCTTTATATTCAGTCCGTCAACCTTTTTTCGTTTTTGCTTGCTGCTAATACAATGCACAACAGCGTTGAAATCAAACCACATCAGATACAAACCACTGGAATAAATCAATTTACAATCAATTCACAAGCAATATTTTTTCATACTAAAACTTCATCTTAAACTCCACCCTACTTCGTGACTTCGTGGCTTCGTGGCTTCGTGTTCATAAAAACATTCCACCCAGCTTGGCACCTCAACGTCTTTGCGTTCAATCCTCAAACCACCCGAATCAATCATCAGTCAATTTATAATTCACTAAGCTTAAACTTCTTCAAGACTGCCTGATCCACTTAGCCATTTCACGGAAACTAACCTTCTTACCAATCATCAAAATTCCAGTTCGGTAGATTTTACTGGCAAACCAAGTCGTAAAAATAAATCCACCAATCAAGAATGCAACTGAAAGGAAAAAATCTATCGTGAATGGAGACAATCCATAAGCTATTCTCGCAGGCATGATGATCGAAGAAGAAAACGGACAGATCGAAGACCAAAAGGCCAAAGAGCCATTCGGATTTTCCATAATGGCAATCAATATAAAGAAGGAGATTATAATTGGAATGGTTACTGGCATCACCAATGCCTGAGATTCACTGCTGCTGCTGTCATCTCCCATCGCTGATCCAATGGCAGCAAAAAGGGCAGAATAAAACAAGTAGCCGCCCAAATAATAAAACACAAAAGCAAAAGCTAAAAAGGGCCAATTAATGCTTGATAAACTGTTGAGCATTTCAGCCATTTTCATCTGCATCTCTCCTGAGTCTATTCCAGAAGCAGCCATTCCTCCACCAGAGTTCACGGCATTGTTCAAAGTATCAGGATCAACCGTCAATCCAACAAAGAACATCATACCGATGTAAAGAATTCCAACCGTTATAATCCAAATAAGAAATTGGGTCAACCCAACTCCACCAATTCCAATTATTTTACCCAACATCAATTGAAAAGGTTTGACACTGGACAAGATCACTTCAACAATTCTATTCGTCTTTTCTTCCATCACGCCTCGCATAACCATTGTGCCATAAATGATGATCGACAAATACATAATAAAACCGATAATGTAACTTATTCCAGCAGCAATCATACTGCTGCTTTCCTTGCCTTCTTCCCCACCCGTGTTTTCTCGAATACTCACAGTTGTTTTCAAGTCCTCTAAGGTTTGCTGATCCAATCCAGCTTGTTTAATTTTTTCATTTTTCAAAACCAAAGCCAACTTGTCCTCCAATTCCATCCGGGAACCCAAACCCAACAACTTGTCCGAATAAAAAGTAATATCAGGTGGATTTTTTAAGTTCTTAATAGGTGGAACATACAAAACACCACTGTAACCACGCTCCGCATAATTTTCCTGCATCACCTCCAAATCTTCCTTGGTGGCTTTGAACTTCATGGTCCCTTCATCTTTCAATTTTGCTTGAACACCAGCACCACGTGTTTCTGTAAAATAACCACTTTCATCTTTCAACAAAATGGTTTTTTCCTCCGCACTTCGCGTCATGAAGAATATTTGGGTAGCCATCAGCAATACCAATCCCAAGGGAGCCAGTAAAGTGGTCACCAAAAATGATTTCTTTCTAACCCGTGAAAGATATTCTCTCTTTATTATTAGCCAAACTTTACTCATCGCTTTGTCCTCCTACCTGGTTTATAAAAATTTCATTAATACTTGGTAAAATCTCATTGAACGATCGAATCTCCGTTCCCTTCTCCACAAAAAATCGCAAAATGTCATTGGGCGAATGCTGATCCAATAACTGCAAAGTAATTTCCGATTCTTTCCGATCATAAGTCCGAAAAGGCATTTCCGACACTTCCGACACTTCTGACACTTCTGACACTTCAGGCAATTCAGGCAATTCTCCCGAAAATTCAATCCTGAAAATATTTTCTTTGAATCGATTTTTTATTTCATCAACCGATCCTTCCAAAATTTTATTCCCCTTATGAATCAAAGCAATCTCCTCACAAACCTGTTCGACCTGCTCCATTCTGTGTGTAGAAAATATAATGGTCGCTCCCCTTTCACGCAATTCATAAATTTCATTCCGAATCAAATTAGAATTAACAGGATCCAATCCGGAAAATGGCTCATCCAAAATGATCAAACTCGGTTCGTGAATCACCGTCGAAATAAACTGAATTTTTTGTTGCATCCCTTTAGAAAGTTCTTCAACTTTCTTATTCCACCAACTTTCAATCTCAAATCGTTTCAACCAAAAATCCACCTTCTCTTTGGCCACCGACTTGCTCAAATTTTTCAGTTGTGCGAGGTACATCAATTGCTCTCCAACTTTCATTTTTTTGTACAAACCGCGCTCTTCCGGCATATAACCAATCTTGTACATCCGCTCCTGCGGTCTGGTCTCGCCTGCAAGTGTAATATTGCCAGCGTCCGGCGCAATTATATTTGTGATCATCCGAATCAAAGTCGTTTTCCCCGCCCCATTGGGACCAAGCAAACCAAATATGCATCGATCGGGAATAACCAGACTCACATTGTTTACCGCAACGTTCTTGTCAAATGTTTTTGTCACTCCCTGTATTTCCAGTAAATTCATTAATTCTTTTTATTTCATACAAGCAATTCAATTGCTTCAATTTACTTCAATTTCCAAAAACCATTGTTTAAAGTCTTTGTGCTTTAATACGAGGGGCATCCCTCCTACGTCGGTCAGGCTATCCGCTCAAACAAAGCAGCCTTGAATTGCCTTTCGGCATGGTCGCTTCTTGTCTTCCTATCGTCAGCCTTCAAAGCTCCCTGCCTCAATGACACTCAAAACAGCTTTGTAACCGCTGCTATCCTTATGCCACAAGCAAATAGCCGAAAAGCAAGATAAGACATCTACGCCGCATCTCTATTTTATCAACCAAATAAAATGCCGAATGATTCAATTTTATACGAAGCATGAAATAGTTTCTAATTAATTCCCGATTTTTTAGGCTGATCTTTGGGAAATATTTTCAAAACCACTACTTTCTTGATTGATAGATGAATTATGGAGGAGACAAATTTCAAGAAAAAAAATTTCAAACATTACATCGGAATACTGGCTTGGATCTGCCTGATCCTGTACATTTGGGATAAAACTGGAAACTGGACCTTAGCAGCAGGCATAGTGGCCATGCTGATGATTATCTATCATTTAAAAATGCTCGCTTACTGGTTCGATACAAAACAAGAAATCGCAAATCCCAATTACTACGAGGAGCTTGAATACAATTCCAAGATTGAAAAAGCGCTGGATTATTTTATTTATTCAGTTTATGGCTTCACCATCATTTCAATGGGCATCACTGGACAATATTTAGAAAATACTCTGGGTGAAATGCGACTTGTTTTTTATCTTTTTATCGTCGGAGTCAGTTTGGCAGCCATTGTTTTATTTGTATTAAAAGTGATCTATCCGCAATACTATAGACAAAACGAAAAGCGGCAGCAAATCATTTTTTGCTTTGGTTTAGCGATTATATTCAACATTGTAGCTGGCGGGTTCATCCTTAATTATCTGACTGGAAAAGAAAGCGAACATATTTCACAAAAAGTAAAAATTGACAGCAAAGGCAACAATGCCAAAAGTGGAACGAGGTACATTCATTTTGAACTGGATTCTGTCGAACATCGGATCAGTCCGAATGCCGAGGAGTTTGAATTGATTCAAGAAGGAGATTCCATTTCAATAAAAACCGGAAAAGGTATTTTGAATTTTGAATATGTTTATGAAATTGAAAAGTTGAAATGAACAAGTATCTTCCATTTAAAAAAAAATGACATTTTTCAGCACAATTTGTGCAGTAAAAATGTCAGTTTTAATCACCAGTCCTACCCAGTTCGTTCCAAGCTCCAGCTTGGACAACGGAACAAACGTCGGTCTCTGGCCGACCTTATCTAAATGTAGTTTCCAGACCATAGCCGCCAGGTTAAAATATAATGTTCATCAAAACAATATTCTTGACAAGGTTATTGTATCTCACTACCTGTTAACCTGAGTTCGATTTTTAACTTATTGATATTCAATCGATAAAATAATTAGAATTATAAATTTAGCGAATAATTGGACATTAGTCATTTTAGCGTAAGAATTTTCTTAAATCCGTTAAGAAAAAAATTCTGTTTGAGCTTACTTGGAATTTATCTTTATCTCTAAAGTTATCCAATCAAACGTAATAATTGTTTGATTAGCGAGTTTATTTTTTTTAGGATTTAAGGAGATTTATTTACGTTAAAAATGACATAAGTCCTTGATTTTTAGACCTTTTTATCAAGAAAAAGGTCAAGCAAAAAGCGACAACTCTTGCTGAATATGACAAACTATTTTAACAAAAACTAATTATAATATCTTCTTGTTACTTTT